>NZ_JASJFF010000522.1:0-4079 GCF_030065435.1 Microcystis sp. M53603_WE2 | reverse complement strand
TGGCCGCTGCCATCCATTCCGGGTAAAAATACAAACAGGGGATAATCGGGACGGGGATGACGGGGAATAATCCAACTGACAGGTTGTTCCATTGTGCAACAAGCGCGATCGATGTTAAAAAAGTTTTTTCTGGTTATCTATATTTAAGGATAATTAATATTAGAGAGATTTGCCAATTTTAATAGTAAGACTAACCCCCAACCTATGGATGGTTCCTCTCCGCTCCCCACCCCCTGATAACTGATAACTGATAACTGATAACTGATAACTGATAGCTAGATTACTTAACGGCTAATAATTGTTCGTCGAGGAAATCGTAGCCAGTTCTTTCTAATTCGAGGGCTAATTCTTTACCGCCACTGGTGACAATGCGCCCATCGTACATAACATGAATAACATCGGGTTCAATGTAGTTGAGCAGACGCTGATAGTGAGTGATAAGTAAAAAAGCGTTATCGGGAGTAGCTAATTGATTGACTCCCTGGGCAACAATTCGCAAAGCATCGATGTCTAAACCAGAGTCAATTTCATCGAGAATTCCTAAAGTGGGTTCTAATAAAGCCATTTGGAGGATTTCATTACGTTTTTTCTCGCCACCGGAGAAACCTTCGTTTAAACTTCTGCCAAGAAAGCTAGGATTCATCTGGACAACTTCTAGTTTTTTCTCGACTAATTCCTCAAAGTCAAAACTATCTAATTCTTCCGAACCTAAATATTTTTGTCGGGCATTATAGGCAACGCGAAGAAAATCGAGGTTACTAACGCCGGGGATTTCTAGGGGATATTGGAATGCGAGAAAGATACCCATAAGCGCTCGTTCATCGGGTTCTTTTTCTAAAAGGTTTTCGCCTTTATAAATTATTTCTCCCCCAGTTACTTCATAATCGGGATGTCCAGCGATTACTTTGGAAAAGGTGCTTTTTCCTGAGCCATTGCGCCCCATAATTGCGTGGGTTTCACCTGCTTTAATTTCGAGGTTAACTCCTTTAAGAATCTGGTTTCCATCAATACTAGCGGTTAGATTTTTTACCGATAAAATTACTTCACTCATGAGATGTTTTTCTAGAACAAAAATATTAGTTTTGGTGGTTGACGGCGAATCATCAATTGATGGATAAATTGTCTTAGCTTTTGGTGGGTTACGGCTATCGCCTAACTTAGCTTTTGGTGGGTTACGGCTATCGCCTAACTTAGCTTTTGGTGGGTTACGGCTATCGCCTAACCCACCCTACTTTACTGATTATCCGACGGTTCCTTCTAGCTTGAGACTGAGGAGTTTATCAGCTTCGGCGGCGAATTCCATCGGTAATTTACTGAGGACATCCTTACAGAAACCACTGACTAACATAGAGACAGCATCTTCTTCGGAAATACCCCGTTGTGCGAAGTAGAATAATTGGTCTTCACCGATTTTAGAAGTAGAAGCTTCGTGTTCTACTTTAGCACTGTTGTTATCCACCTGAATATAGGGAAAAGTGTTAGCTTCGGCATTATCTCCAATCAGCATAGAATCACACTGGGAGTAATTTCTTGCTCCCTTGGCTTTCGGTCCCATTTTCACTAACCCGCGATAACTATTTTGGGAGTTACCCGCCGAAATTCCCTTAGAAATAATCGTACTCTTGGTGTTGCGGCCAATGTGAATCATTTTCGTACCTGTATCGGCCTGTTGTTTGTTATTAGTTAGGGCAATTGAGTAGAATTCCCCGACGGAATTATCGCCAACTAAGACACAACTGGGATACTTCCAAGTAATTGCCGAACCGGTTTCCACCTGCGTCCAAGAAATCTTAGAATTAACTCCTTTACACAGACCCCGTTTAGTGACGAAATTGTAAATACCTCCCTTACCATTGGCATCGCCAGCGTACCAATTTTGTACCGTCGAATATTTAATATCCGCATTATCGAGGGCGACTAATTCCACGACGGCGGCATGAAGTTGATTACTATCGTACATCGGAGCGGTGCAACCTTCTAAATAACTTACCGATGCCCCTTCTTCAGCGACAATTAAAGTTCTTTCAAATTGTCCCGTCTCACCGTTATTAATCCGAAAATAGGTGGACAATTCCATCGGACAGGCGACACCTTTGGGGATAAAAACAAAGGAACCATCGCTAAAAACGGCAGAATTAAGAGCGGCAAAATAATTATCACCCACGGGAACGACACTGCCGAGATATTTTTGTACTAAGTCGGGATGTTCCTGTAAAGCTTCCGAAATAGAACAGAAAATAACCCCCTGTTCTGCTAGTTTTTCTTTAAAAGTTGTGGCGATAGAAACGCTATCAAAGATAGCATCGACGGCCACGTTAGAAAGGCGTTTTTGTTCCGAAAGGGGAATGCCTAATTTTTCAAAGGTTTCGATTAAAGTGGGGTCAACTTCTTCAAGACTGTTGAGTTTTTCTTTTTTCTGTTTGGGTGCAGAGTAGTAGATAATATTTTGATAATCAATGGCAGGATAGGAAACGTGCGGCCAACTGGGTTCGGTCATCTTTTGCCATTGATGGTAGGCCCGGAGACGAAAATCGAGCATGAATTCCGGTTCCTTCTTTTTCGCTGAAATTAGGCGAATAATCTCCTCATTTAAACCGCGGGGGATGGTTTCCGATTCAATATCGGTGATGAAACCGTACTTGTAGGGTTGGTTAACGAGATTTTTAACGGTGGTTGCACTCATGGGGGTTAGTGTTCTCTCTACGCGGTAGGCAGGGGAGGCAGTTAAACAACAATAAAGTTGTTTAAATTGATTATATAATAGATTAACAACAAAGCTGTTGTCAAAGTCACGGAAAATTTGAGAGGATGCTGGTAAACCTCTGTTATTCAGGTTACTCTGTAGGGGTAATTGGCCGCTTCTTGACTCTCAGCAATTGTACGCTAAAGCCTCTGTTTTTGGTATCATGACCACGACTCAACCCGCCTCGACGAAAGACGATATTCTGCAATATTTGCTCAAAAACGGTCAATCTACAGCCCAAGACTTGGCTGAGGAGTTAAGTATTAGTCCGCAAGCGACGCGCCGCCATCTTAAGGATTTGGAGGGGGAAGGACTGATAGAATATTTTGCCGTACAAAATAAGATAGGACGGCCCCAGCACATTTATCGTCTCAGTCGTCAAGGTCGTGGCCGTTTTCCCCATAATTACGATAATTTCGCCGTTTCTTTCCTCAATACTCTCGTGGAGACGGTGGGAGAGCAACAGGTGGGGGAAATTCTCAAAAAACAGTGGCAACGCAAAGCGGCAGAATATCAATTGCGCCTCGGCAAGGGGTCTTTAGGGGAAAGAATGAGAAAATTGCTGGAAATTCGCCAAGAGGAGGGTTATATGGCAGAATTAGTGGCACTGGAAGCAGAAAATAGTTATGTCCTGGCCGAGCATCATTGCGCTATTGCTGAGGTGGCTGGTTCCTATCCCAGTATCTGTGGCCATGAATTAGAAATGTTTGCGCTGCTGCTGCCCGATTGTACGATCGAACGGACTCACTGGATCAATCAAGGTGAGCAACGATGTGGTTATCTAATTAAGTGCAAGGGTTGACAGAAAAAGATTAGAGATTTTCATCGGGATTTATGCCCAATTCCCGCAGTTTAGCCGCTAATTTTGCGGATTTATGCCTTTCCTGTTCAACTTGGTTTTCTGCCTGTTGTGCCGCTTCTGCGGGAGTGGGTACTAATTCCCCTTCGGGGGTAAAATAGCGCAATTTATTGGCGGATAAACCCAAATATAAGCCTAATTGTTGACTCCAGAGCCATCCCTGAGAATTGGGGGCAATCGGTTGATATTGACCGCTAATTAGGGTAAGCTAAACGGCTTTTACTTCGGATCACCGATATAGACTCCAAAAGGGTTATAGCTGTTGGATCATGCAGGTTAAGCGCCGTTTAGCTTAAATCCCTGAAATTCTAAGCTTTCTGGGTCAAACCAAAAATAATCGGGAGTGCGAAATATATCTTGATAAATTTGTTTTTTCTCCTCTCGGTCAACTTTGGCGGTACTATCGGAGAGAATTTCGATAATTAAATTGGGATATTTGCCCTCTTCTCGCCAAACTACCCAACTTCTGCGGTTGGG
>NZ_JASJFF010000688.1:0-4653 GCF_030065435.1 Microcystis sp. M53603_WE2 | reverse complement strand
CAGAAGTTAAAAAACAGGAGAATAAAGTTAAGAAAAAGTCTGAGAGTGAGAATGAACCGATTTTAAGCCTATTTACGCCCCAAGAACCCCCAGAAAATGCGATTTTATTGCTTGATGCCGAAGATAAAATTAGTTGGACGACACCAGAAGAGCGAGTGCCGGACCAGGGTTTAATTATCTATCAACAGGCGATCGAAAAACGGGAAAATTTCCTAGTTATCCTCGATAATGCCAAAGCTTACCCGATTGCTACCCGGGAAGTCCCCCCACAAGCAAATCAACCGGTGTTAATCGACCGTCTGCTGACCAAAACCGCCCAAAAAGAGTCAGAAGCCGTGTTAAATCAATTTTTCTTGACAGAACCTCAAAAAAATCAAGAATTGCTTTTACTGAGTCAACAGGGGCGAATAAAGCGGCTTCCCATCGATGAATTAGAGGGGGTTGGTAGTCGGGGTTTGTCCCTGATGAAATTGAAAGAAGACGATCGCCTATATGCTGCTATTTTTACTCACGAGGGCCTGGACTTAGCGATCGCCACCAGTAGCGGTCGGGTGTTGCGTTATCCCGTGCGCGAGGAATTATTGCCAATGATGGGTAAATCTGCCCAAGGTTTGGCAATTTTGCGATTGCGCTACGGGGAACATCTAGCCGGCTGTGTTTCTCTCCCTCATCGGGAAAATCTGCTGCTGATTTCGGGATTGGGTTACGCGAAAAGACTGGCGATCGAGAATTTACGCTTATCACAATTAGGCGATCTTGGTTCACCCGCTTTACAATTCGTCAATAAACAGGATAGTTTAGCGGCCATGGTAGCGGCGCGGCCGGGGAGTATAGTGTTATTAAGTACCAATCAGAATCGAAAACTACCCTTAGAGGTAGAAACTGTGATGGTTACGGGTAAAGACGGGACAGGTTCACAATTAGTGAAACTCAACCCCACAGAAAAAATTATCAAAGCACAATTGTTACAGGACACCTCGAATAGGGGATTTTGTTAACAAAGTGTTGGTCGAGGAAATCTCCTAGATATACAGTGGTGAAGAGGGAATAATTTTAAATAACTAACAAGGCTCTCCGTCACTCAAAATTTGATTTTTTCGAGCTGTCTTAGAAATAACGCCCTGGTTATTGAGTAAAATTAAACTTTTTTTGCCCATCAACTTAAAAACTTGCGTTTTTTGGATCATCTTAGCATAGAGGACTGGGTAGTATGAGTTAAAGCAAAGTTGATTTGTTAATTTTGTCTATCAGTGTAATCTGGGTTAAGTCTCTCACTTTTTTCCCTGATCAATTACTAAGGGGTAAGCTTAGAGGCACTTCAGTTACATATCTTGATAATTCAAAAAACTCTCAACCGCTTATTAATCCTGCCTCCTGCCTTGCTAAAACGCATCTTAGATGCGTTTTAAGCTAAACGGCTTTTACTTCGGATCACCGATATAGACTCCAAAAGGGTTATAGCTATTGGATCATGCAGGTTAAGCGCCGTTTAGCTTAGCTTACCCCGATCAATTGGACTTATTGATAAAATCTTCGCACTAATTGAGAATAACCCAAGATTTCATGAGGGTTTCAGGCTGTGCAATACTGAAGTAAATCTATTTTTTGAGCTACCCTACATCGTCTCTAAGTCAATGGCGAAAAAACCGAAAAATGTTGCGCGTAAACACCGGCATTGGCAAAGATGGTTAAAACTAACTCTGGTCGCAGTTTTTGGGTTTATTATCTTTAATTTAGCGACTAATTTAGCCATCTGCTGGTCAATTAATCAACAAAAACCCGTTGAGGCCATCTTAGTTTTGGGGGGCAGCATTCGTCGGGAAATTTATGTAGCCAATCTAGCCCAGCAATACCCCGATATACCAATTTTAATTTCCCAAGGCTCGGAAGATCCCTGTATTTTATTACTATTTGAACGGGCAAAAGCGCCAAAAGCTAACGTCTGGTTAGAAAAGTGTGCTGATTCTACCTTCGGCAATTTTTTCTTTGCCGTGCCAATTTTAAAACAATGGGGAGTACATAAAGTAAAAGTTGTCACCTCTCCTACTCATTTACCCCGCGCTAAATGGTTAGCAGAAATTCACTTGCAATCCCACGGTATAGCAGTAGAAATCGATGCAGTCCGAGAAATTGGTATCCCCGGTAATCACGAATCAAAGCTAAAAACTGTGTTAGATCTGACTAGAAGTATAATTTGGGCTTTTGTGGGACAATTAATCCATCCCCCCTGTTGGCAAGTCATTCCCTTAAATTCCGTTGATTTGGAAGCTTGGCAAGATGAAGGTTTTCAATGTGAATCCCAAGGTAAGATCAGCTAAACAATACTCTCCCAGTTAGTTTTTTAGCGGCTGCATCCCATTTTTGTAAATCTACTAACTTGGGGTTTTTAAAGGCAAACTCTCTCTTCCCACTTTCCTATACCTTTTAAACAGGATTTAGCATCAGAAACCCTATCGGGAATTTGCGATCGCATCTAGAGCCAAATTCAGTTTCAGCAGGTTAACCCCCGGTTCGCCGAAGATGCCGAGAAAGCGATCATCGGTGTTTTTGGTAACGAGGATCTCCACTTGATTCGTCGGTAATCCGCGTGAGAGCGCCACCCGCTCGATCTGCGCTCTGGCGGCCTCCGGGGTGATGTGGGGATCGAGACTCGATCCGGAGGTATATACTAGATCTGCGGTGGGTTTAATTGTCGCTTTCTCTAATCGGGGAATCTCCCCCTCCAGTGCTTTTTGCGGGTCGGGATCGGGTTTTCCTTTAATTCGATCGATCAACAGGGGGTTACTGGGAGCTAGGTTACTCGCCCCCGAAATTCCGGTTTGCAGGACTTTGTTAGGATCGTTTTTCGGATCGGCCGTACTGTAGGCGGTGGTACTTGGACGACTATTGAAATAGCGATCGCTGGTGAAAGGTTGCCCAATTAGAGCCGAACCCACCACTTGACCTTGATTATTGGTAATTAAACTCCCGTTTGCTTGCCAGGGAAAAAGAATTTGACCGATGGCGATCATCGAGAAAGGATAGATCAGGGCAGTAATTACCCAGAGAACTAGGGTAGAACGGATGGCTCTACCGGCCTCGCGTGCAAAACTCATGATTAGACCTCTTAAGTCGGGTTTGCGGCAAAAAGTTTGTTGGTGGGGTTAGGAGTCAGGAGCCAGTAGTCAGGAGTCAGGAGAATTAAGAATAAACAACAATCAATGAAAGAGTCTATTTAGAGATTTTCTGCTTTTTCCCATTTTTGAACTCTCAAAAATTAATTGTGCCAGAAATCTCTTAAAACCTCTCGGGTATAAAAATGACAAGGAATAGGTAGATAAATAAAGCAAAGGCGACTAATCCTAAAAGGGTTAATGCGGAGGCTTGCCCCCTATCGATAGTGCTTCCCGTAGAAGCTTGAACGATGGAGGAGAAAAGAATTGTTAGATAGAAATTTAAGAAAATGTACCCAAAAAATCGGTATTTTCTAGGGGCTGCTTTCATAAGAATTAGAGTTTTTTGGAGATTTGTTTTTGCCAGTAAATCAAGAAAATAGCTGTAGTTGTCAAAAATTATCAGACACCCCCCTTATCAAGGGGGGATTAAGGGGGGATCGACACCCCCCTTATCAAGGGGGGATTAAGGGGGGATCGACACCCCCCTTATCAAGGGGGGATTAAGGGGGGATCAAAGACAAAATCTATTTTCAATTTAATTATAACCACTTACTTAGCTGTAGTTGTCGATAGGTTGTCTTGTTCTCCTTTTTCAATTCATAGTTAAGAATACATTGGCCCACATATCTAGCCAAATTAATAGGAACAGCATTGCCAATCATTTGTTCTAGATTAGATTTTGTTCCAGCAAAAATAAAGTCTTTAGGAAAAGTTTGAATATAGCTTCGCTCCCTCGTTGTTAGCGGTCTTAATTTTTCATGAAGATGACAAGCATCACCGGGATGTTGTCGATAGGTTTTGGGAACTGGTCGATTTACTCCTCGAATAGTAGGGCTAGGTTCATAAATACTGAATATCGCCCTTCTTTGATAGCTTCTAGGATGTCTATAATAGTATTCTATATCTAATTCTTTGCCCATATAGTCAAATACAGTCAGAGGTTGACTTGATAGATTTTCATTGATCTCATCGATTAAAAAATCATCTTCTTCCTTCATTTTACCGATCAGAAAATATCTTTTTCTAGTTTGAGGAACTCCGCAGTAACAAGAATTAATAACTTTTTCAGTTAAACCATAACCATGGCTTTTAAAAATTTGTTTTGCTTGAGTGAGTATTTTACTTTTCTCAATTCTATCCACATTTTCCATAACAAACCATTGCGGACTTACTCCAGTTACAATTTCGGCGAATGTGAGCGTTAGATTCGCTCGTCCTAAACCCTCGTCTCTCTTCCCAGCACTGGAAAAGTCTTGACAAGGAGGGCTGCCGACAATAATCTCAGGATTATATTGAGCAAATATTTCTTGGCTAGATTCTCTAGATAAATCGACATTAAATATCGGATGACTAAAGTTATTTCTATAGACATCTATAGCAGGTATCCAATTATCAAATGCGGCCACAATAGTAAACCCCGCTTTCTGGAAACCTAAAGATAAACCACCACAACCAGCGAATAAATCGATTGTGATCATTTTGCTCCCTCCTCTAAATT
>NZ_JASJFF010000040.1:0-1119 GCF_030065435.1 Microcystis sp. M53603_WE2 | reverse complement strand
TGGACGACATTAAAGAAAAGATATTTTGATAGTATCCGGCTAGGACTGGCACCGATCGCTCGCGCCGCTTCGATAAATAACTCATTTTTAACGCTGGCGGTTTGATTTCTGACCACGCGAAAATATTGGGGAATATAGGCAATGCTAACAGCGATCGCTACATTGAGGATACCACGACCCAAGACGAAAGCGAGAGCCACCGATAATAATAACCCCGGCAAGGTGTAGAGGGTATCCATGATAAAGAGGAGAACGCGATCGATCTTACCCCCCAAATAACCGCTAATTAACCCTAAAGGAACCCCGATGACTAAAGATAATCCTGTGGCCAAAAATACCACGGACAAGGCCGCTCGCGCCCCGAATAGGGTGCGGGAAAAGACATCATAACCGCGCACATTCGTCCCGAACCAATGGGCGGAACTGGGGGTTTGTAGGGGATAATTGCTTAAAATGTCGGTTGGATCCTGAATCAGTCCGATCGCTTGCAGAAGGGGCGAAAACAGGGCAATCAGGATAAAAATAATTGTCAATACCAACCCAACCCCTAGGAGTTTAGTGGTTAGGTTGGGTTTCAGAAAAGGATCGATCGGCAATTTAACAGGAGTCATCGACAAAATTTAGCCATTGCATAGAACGCTAATTGTAGAAGACAAGGCTAACCTGAGACAAGAGCAGTGTTTTTTTCAGACAGCCGGGGCCGAAACGACCATAAACCAGAGCAAGACTGCTAAAGCTAAAACAGTTAGTTTAATCAGGATATAAAGCAGTCCGTTGGGATAAAGGAGATCGTGAAACATATTGCCTCCTTGGGAGAGTAGCGATTGTCTCTCTCTATCTTTGATCTTAAGTCTTTCTTTGTTCACCTGACGCACAACTTAACAAAACGTGCGATTATAGGGAAAAAGATTTTTTTACTAGCTATGGCACTACTGACCACAGGAAAACCATTTATTCGCGATCTGGAACAATACGGTGCTTTAGGGGTTTACGCACCCTTAGAAGGGGGTTACGAGGGACGCTATCAAAGACGTTTACGGGCCACTGGTTACAATGTCCTGCATATCACCGCTAGAGGTCTGGGCGATTTAAGTGCCTATCTTACTGGCATTCATGGAG
>NZ_JASJFF010000538.1:0-1126 GCF_030065435.1 Microcystis sp. M53603_WE2 | reverse complement strand
AGTAGAACAGGAATACTACGAATTGCCCAAGAGCGATCGCCAAAACTAGCAATTTCTAATCCTAAACGTTGTAATTGTTCGATTTGTCGAGTAGTTAACTGATTTAAGATGATCGGAGTATCTAACGGCACGATTTCCCAGTTATCCTCTAAACGTTCGTACAAAACCCGCTCATGGGCAATATGTTGTTCGACTAACCATAATCCGTGAGGATGTTCGGCAACTATGTAAGTTTGGTGAATTTGGGCTACTGCCTTTAATTCCAGCCGATTTTTCGGGGATTTCTCCCCTATTGTATAGGTGCTTTTTTCTTCGGCAGCCTTGAGAATTTGACTGACGCGCTGATTTTGCGCTTTTTCGGGTATATGTTCGGGATTTAGTCCTAACGCCTTGTCTATGGCTGAAATTATCTGTTCTTGCCAAAAAATGAGGTTATGCAGGTATATTTCCGCTTTGGCTGGGTGACGATTCCAATCGATCGAACGAGGGTTAAGATGTAGATGGAGAAAGCAAACGGGATAGCGATCTTTAGGGACTGTGCGAGCGAAAGCTTCAAATATTGCCTGTTCTAACTCCGATGAGCGCACCATTCGCCCATTAACAGCAATTCTAACCCAATCTGGTTGATGGCGAGAAATGCGATCGGGCAAACCAATGACTAATTCAATTTGAGCAGATTCTGCGTCAGGAGTCGTTAAGTCAAGTTTTAGGGATACTAAATCGTTCAAATGCAGAGATTTAACTAATTGGGGTAATATTTGACTGGCATCCTTACCCGGACTAATGCGTAACCAATCTTGATGATCTTGAAAAACCTGCCAAGTAATTTGGGGATGACAGAGAGCAAAATTATGAATTAAAGTCTGTATATCCTTTAATTGTTTTTTAATTGACGGTAAAGCTTGACGACGCACGGGAAAGTTACCAAAGAGATTCTCTACCGTGACGATAGTACCGATAGCTATAGGAATCGTTTCTAAATTACCCGGCTCGCCTTGGTGATTGTAAAGACAATAACAACCTAAATCATCGTCATGGCGACTGGCAACCCGCAGATGCGCCACCTGTGCGATACTGTGCAAAGCTTCACCACGGAATCCGAGACTGGTAATCTGCCAAAGATCGT
>NZ_JASJFF010000961.1:0-3383 GCF_030065435.1 Microcystis sp. M53603_WE2 | reverse complement strand
TGGTTACGGATATTAATTTGAGTGCCAGCGTTGCCGAATCAAGATAAGCTAAACGGCGCTTAACCTGCATGATCCAATAGCTATAACCCTTTTGGAGTCTATATCGGTGATCCGAAGTAAAAGCCGTTTAGCTTAGGATACTAAATCCGGTTATTAAAGACTGATTATTTATTGCTCCTCTTGCCTATTGCAAGAGTGCATGAGTGCCTGTCCTGATATGTAGCCTATACTCAACGGATTTAGTATGAGTCCCTCGTATCGATTTCTCAACGTTTGTCTCTGGCACTTTTTTGACTAAAAAAGTGCCAAAACCGTTTTCTAGTAGGCTTCCAGTAATATTCAGCAAACCCTAGATAGTCAACAGATTAGCTTTCTGGGAGGGCGGTCCACGAACCAAGAAAAATGGTATAACGACTGAGTCAAGAGCGGCCGCTCTTTTAAGCAAAAATAAATCTACTAATAATAGAGACCTTATTGTTAAGGTCTCTAGATTCTCTAGAAAATGCTAGATTTACCAGCTAATTACTTTAACCGTTTCGTTAAATAAATTTGCTTCTAGGGAATCGGGGGAACTTGTCACCACACCGGCAATTAGATCTTCGGGTTTTATTGCTGCTTGTTTCATACAGGAGGGACAAATTAAGACTTTTCCCCCTTGACTGATGAAATCTACTAACATTGCTTGCAGGGTTTTACCGGTGATACCGTTAGTGTGTTGAGGAATTGTCTTCGCAGCCAAGTGTACCCCTGTAATATTCAAAAAAATAGTGGTTGAGTGACCTTTTTTCAACATATTGGTGGCGACACCAATGGCCATTGCAGCTCGCCAAGGATCATCGGTGGTTAAATTAACAAATAAATCGGATTTTTGTTGACCGACAGCGATTATTGCTTCGTTAGTTTGTACTGGAGAAAGGGAAGGATTAGCCAAGACTGGGATAGATGTAACTAAGGATAATCCGACAAGGGAACCAAGGGCTAAAGATTTTAACAACATTTTCTTGTCCTCTTGCTGCTGGGTGCAATGAAAACATTTTCATTATGATAACTTCTGGAAAATCTTGTCAACAGACAGCCTGTCAAACTTTAATTTTTGTTGCCGATAACAAAAGCCATCTACTAATTAAAGATGATAATTATTTACTTATCTAACATTTTATCTAATCTTTCCTGAATCAATAAGTCCATGGAAGAACGCAGAAAAAATAAACCAAATAAACCCGCTAAACTGAAGGGAATAATGGCTAGTTTGCTATAGTTAGTGTCTAATAAAAATATGGCTGATATAAGGCTAAATCCCAATAGACAGACATTAATTAATACTTTAATTCCCAGATAAATTCTTTTCAGAAGTCGTTCATTTTCCCGTGACTTAACTTGAAAAACTAAATTTCCTCGCTCGATTTTTTCCTCTAATTGACGGAGTATTCTCTCGTTTTTATTACCTTTTTGCCATTGTTGTTTAAGAAAAGTGCGCGCTTGATTAGCTAGGATAAGCATGGTGTTGGTAGTTCCTCCTGATACTGCTAGACTTTTCACAAAAGGTTGACTAGCTGCTAATAAATTATACTGGGGATCTAAAGAGCGGGCAATTCCATCCAAAGTGGTGACAGATTTAATAATAAAAGTCATTTGGGGAGGTAAGCGAAAAGGTTGCTGTTTAAACATTAAATACACTTGATCGCTAATTTGTTCAAAGACCCTCACATCTACCGGTTTATCGCGAAATTCATCTAAAAGAAACTGCACGATATTTCGTATGGGTTGTAGATCTCTAACGGGTTCAATTAACCCCATATACATCAAAGTTTTTAAGATTGTTTCTGTATCCTTTCTCAAGATAGCGAAAAAGGTTTCGATCATTTGATCTTTAGCGACGGACTTTAACTCGAACATCGTGCCGAAATCGTAGAAAATTAACTCCCCTTCCTGACTAACTGCCATATTACCTGGATGGGGGTCTGATTGGAAAAAACCATCCTGTAATAGTTGTTTGAGATAGGAACAGATCCCCAGTTGAATAATACCATCGACGTTAATATTATTAGCTATTAAAGTCTCTCGATCATCAACTTTAATCCCCGGCACATACTCCAAAGTTAATACCTTGCGAGTGGTATATTGCCAGTAAACTAAAGGGACTTTTACCTGGGGATAATTCTTAAAATTTTCCCGAAAGCGATCAGCATTTTTCCCCTCATGAATATAATCGATTTCTTGAAAGAGTAGCTCAAAGAATTCTTGATAGATAGCTTCTAAATTATATTTTTTCACTACGGGGAAAACATTTAACCAACGGGTGAGACGATGCAACAATTCAAAATCGAGATTAAATAGTCCTTCTAGATTCGGTCTTTGTACCTTAATAACGACTTCTTCCCCACTTAATAACCGCGCTCGATGCACTTGTCCTAAACTGGCACAAGCGAGGGGAGAAACGCTAAAACTTGCAAATAAATTATCTAGGGGTTGTCCTAATTCTGTTTCGATAACTCGGATCGCTTCTTGACTATTAAATTCGGGAACTCGATCCTGTAATTGGGTTAATTGTTCGATATATTCGAGCGGAATTAAATCTGCTCGCGTCGATAAAGATTGTCCAATTTTAATAAAAGTTGGTCCTAAATTCATGAGGCGATCTACTAACCATTTCGCTCTCCTTTGCCGTTTTTTGCCCCTATTAGCCCCCGTTAAACGATCCCAGAGCAAAAAAGTCAAAAACTGCATTGTAAAGCTAAATATCTCCAATTGACGAATAATTGGCGATCGCAAGCTTTGCTGCCAATGTAAAGATTTGGGGGAATCAAAGGGAGTAAGCATCAGTTATCAGTTATTAGCTCCTGAAGGACGCAAAGCGCCCTAAAAAGAAAAAGAGAAACTAGGGGGAAGCCCTGATCTTATAAATCTGGAAGTATCCTGAACTCAAACCGGAGTAACAATGGTGTCATTAGACCCGATTATCAGCAAAGGTCCCTAGGAAAGAGGAAAAAAGAATTGCCGAGACGAGGATTAACTCGTGAACCCGTGGTCGAGAATCAAGTAAAAAACCCTTCCTAGAACCAGGGTACTTCCCCGATCATAACTCGGAGCCAACAAAGCCATGACCAAATCCCGAAACAAGTCCCCAAAAACCCAAAGTAGTGACCAGAAGTTAAATATCATCAATGCCAAGGCGGCGGGAATTGACCTGGGAGCCAGAGAACATTGGGTCTGCGTCCCCCAAGAATTGTCCCAGGAGAATATGGCTCTTCGGTTTGTGTTATGCAATGGACGGGGGTTATAAGGGATGGAACCCTTATATAGAAAGGCATTTAGCGATTTTTGTCAATTATTTCTTATCTAGAGCGAACTAATCAATTAAGTCTCTTGCCAGATAAGGATTT
>NZ_JASJFF010001400.1:0-7727 GCF_030065435.1 Microcystis sp. M53603_WE2 | reverse complement strand
TGTCAAAATCCCTCGGTAATTTCATCACTATTCGCGAGTTATTGGCAAAATATGACCCCTTAGCCGTGAGATTATTAATTTTAGGCGCCCAATACCGCAAACCGATCGATTTTTCCGATGAGGGATTGCAGGCGGCCACTAATGGCTGGCATACTTTACAAGAGGGTTTATCCTTTGGTTATAAGCATCTTCCGCCCGATAATCCCGGAATTACCGACCAAGAGCTAGAAAATCGCTTTCAAGAGGCGGTAAATCACGATTTTAACTTTGCCGGTGGTTTAGCGGTGTTATTTGAAATCGCTAAGGAATTACGCAAGGAGGGTAATAATTTAACCCATGCGGGTAAGACAGACAGCAATCTGGCCCAATTAGCGGTAAAATGGCATACTTTGGTGAAATTGTCTAGGGTTTTGGGCTTAGAAATGGCCGCTGACCAGGGAGAAACCCCTGTTTCTGAGGGAATTAGTGCAGCGGATATCGAAAATCTGATCCAACAACGGACAGAGGCAAAAAAAGCGAAAAATTACGCCGAAAGCGATCGCATTCGCGCAGAATTAAAAGCCCAAGGCATTAGTTTAATCGACCAACCCGGGGGAGTCACTAAATGGTTAAGAGAGGGAGACTAGAAATTCTTTAACCACTTCCTCCACCCTACGATCGCGGCCATCCACCTGATAGTTTAATTTCTGCATAGCTGTGGAGGTAATTTTGCCAGTGAGTTTCGCTAAAACCTGTCGCAATTGCGGATATTTTCGCAAACTATCCCGGTTAAAAATCGGTACCGCTTCGTAGGGAGGAAAATAGCGTTGATCATCTTCTAGGATGACTAAATCTAGCACGGGAATTAAGCCATCGGTGGAATTTCCCGCCACTAAATCCACTTGTTTTTCGGCTAAAGCGCGGTACATTAACCCTAAATCCATCACTTTCGGGGGTCCGGCAAAATTGAGGCCGTAGGTCTTCGCTAATCCCTTGTAACCGTCTTCCCTTTCCAAAAATTCATAACCAAAACCCGCTTGCCAATTGGGAGTATATTTAGCCGCTTGCGAGAGAGTTTTAAGATTGTATTGACTGGCGGTTTCTCCCCGGATAACAATGGCGAAAGTATTCTCGAATCCTAAACTGGGAAACACTTCTAGATTAAATTTTTCTGGATAAATCTCTTGCAGCTTTTCAGAGACTAATCGGGCATCGTTAAGGGGTTTTTCCTGCAAAATTCCCGTGAAAGCCGTGCCAGAATACTCCACATAACCATCGATTTTACCCGCTTTCACCGCTTCATGACAGATCAGAGTACCACCGAGATTAAATTGACGTTCAACCCGTAAATTCGTCTCTTTTTCGATTTCCTGTGCCAAAATTTCCCCTAAAATCACCTGTTCGGTAAAATTTTTGGAACCGATCACCACTGTGCCGGGGGATGAATGGAAAATTTGAGTCAAGAGGAAAGATAGCAAGGCCAACCCGATTAAACCTAAGCCCCATTGCCATTTAGAGGGCTTTTTCGGACGTTGCGAAGGGGAAAAGGTCTTTTCTAGCCGACCGAGACTCCAATCGGCAACAAGGGCTAAAAAAGCGGCAGGAATTGCCCCCGCCAAAATTAACTGATTGTTGACCGTGGCAATACCGCGAAAAATAAACACTCCCAAACCACCGCCACCGATGGCAGCTGCGATCGTGGCCACACCGATAGCAATCACCGTCGCAATTCTCACTCCTGCCAAAATTGTCGCCCTGGCCAGGGGTAATTCGATATAGCGCAGGATTTGACCGTCGGTCATGCCTAGGGATAACCCGGCTAATTTTAATTCGGGATCAACTTTTTTGATGCCCAGATAGGTATTTAAAACAATTGGCAGTAAGGTATAGAGAGTTAGGGCAACAATAGCGGGAATTTTGCCGATTCCTCCCAAAAAAGGCACGGAAATTAAAAAACCAAATAGGGCTAAACTGGGGATAGTCTGTAGGGTGTTAACGATCGCTATAATTGGTGGGGCGAGAATAGCTTGACGACTAATCAAAATACCTAGAGGAATACCGATTAAGCTACCCATAGCCATGGCTATTCCCGTCAAGAAAAGATGCTCTCCAGTGCGAAAAGCGATTTCCCCCCCATAATCTAGCCAAAAACTATCCATAAACTTCTCTTAAAGCGGCTGCTTCATCCTATTGTGTAGAATAAATGGGATCTATTAGTTCCAGTCTTTATTTAAAGATTCTAAGCTAAACGGCGCTTAACCTGCATGATCCAACAGCTATAACCCTTTTGGAGTCTATATCGGTGATCCGAAGTAAAAGCCGTTTAGCTTATCACCATCTTGACATTATTTCCTCGCTAAAGACAAATGACTAACAAATTTAATCCTCGGGCTAAAACTGTTGCCGATTGGGCCTATATCGGTATTGATAAACATTTTCATAAAGTTCTTAAACACGAAGCTGGGGTTTTACTCGATCAGGATACGGAAGAATTACATCAAATTCGTGTGGGAATGCGCCGTCTTCGCAGTACCTTAACCGGTTTTGCCCCCGCTTTAACCATGCCGAAATCTGCCGATCAAAAACGGGTGGGTAATCTGGGCAGAATTTTAGGAGAATTGCGGGATTTAGATGTGTTAAAATCGGCTTTTGTCGGCCATTATCAGCCAATTTTACCCCCGAAAGAACAGGATTTACTGAAGAAAGTTTTACAAGTTCTCGAACACCGAAGGGAGAAGGCTTTTGCTAAGGTAGAAAAGCTGTTGAAGTCCGATAAATTTCTCAATTTTAAGGCAGATTTTGCCAGTTGGTTGGATAATCCCACCTATCAACCGATAGGAAAATTAGATATTGCCACGGTTTTACCTGACTTATTATTACCGCAAGCGAGTCACTTTTTACTCCATGAAGGCTGGTTAGTTGGGGTAAATTTAGAGGAAGATCAAAAAGTAAAAGAGTTTTCTAGTCAAGAAATTGATGACTTATTGGAAAAAGAAGGATTATTACTGCACGATCTCCGTAAAGAAGCCAAGCGTTCCCGCTATAATATGGAGTTATTTACTCAGTTTTATGGCGACAAGTATCGAGAGTATCTAGAGGATATTAAAAACCTTCAAGGTATTCTCGGAGAAATGCAGGATTGTTGTGTTCTCTCGGATTTTCTCAGCCAAATTTTCCCTAATTGTCTTGCCAAGGAAATGCCGACTTTACTAGAAATTTTCCAAAATATCCGTCACCAAAAATGGCAAGAATGGCAACCCTTACAAAAGAAATTCCTTGACGCTGACACCAGAAAAAGTCTGCACCAGACAATTTTACAGCCTATTTTTCGGCCAAATAGTGTAGAATTAGAAACTAATCCAGAATCCTGAGATTAGAAACCGATGAATTTTTTTCAAAAGTTAAACCACGCCATTAGTCAAAACCAGACTCTACTTGTCCTCGGTTTAGATGCTAACCCCGAAATGATGCCCTCCACCCCGGGAGAATTAATCGTTAATTTAGAACGGTGGCTCAAGTTTATTATCGATGAAACTGCTCCTTTTGTCTGTGCCTACAAACCAACTTTAGGCTTTTATCAAGCTTTGGGAGCAGAGGGATTAGAATTATTACAGCGAATTTTAACGGCAATTCCCGCTCATATCCCGGTAATTTTGGATGCTAAACACGGTGATATTAATACCAGCAGTATTTTAGCCGAGACTATCTTTAAAACTTGGCAGGTGGACGCGGTTACTCTCAATCCCTACTCCGGACAGGATCACGTTGCTCCTTTTTTAGTTTACCCCGAGCATGGTGCTTTTATCCTCTGTCATACTTCCAATCAAGGCGCGATTAATCTGCAAGAATTCCCCAGTCGCGACAATCCTTTTTATCTGCAAGTTGTCAAAGAAGCTTGCACCTGGGGAACTCCCGAACAGGTGTTTTTAGAAGTGGGAACCACTCAACCGGAGATATTGAAAAAGATTCGCAATTTTGCCCCCGAAAGATTGATTTTATTACGCAGTATTTGGGAAGAAAAAAGTCAATTCTCCGAGTTAATTACTGTGGGTTTAAATAGTCATGGCGAGGGTTTATTAATTCCTGTACCCCAAGACTTTTTATCTCAACCCGATTTGGGGGCAAAAGTCAAGGATTTACGCGAGGAAGTCAACAAAATTAAACAAAATCACCAGCAAGAATCGAGCGGAGATGATACTTGGACTGCTAACGTTTGTCTTTTAAAACAACATCCTCATCAGGATTTAATTCTACAATTATTTGATATTGGCTGCTTGCTGTTTGGCGATTATGTGCAAGCATCGGGAGAAACTTTTTCCTATTATATTGATCTGAGAAAAATTATCTCTAATCCTAATATTTTTCAGCAGGTAATTGAAGCCTATGGAGAAATATTAAAAACCTTGACATTTGACCGTATTGCTGGCATACCCTACGGTTCTTTACCCACAGCTACGGGTTTATCTTTATTATTAAATCATCCGATGATTTTCCCCCGCAAAGAAGTAAAAGCTCACGGCACAAGAAGAGTAATTGAAGGTAATTTTCAAGTGGGGGAAACGGTGGTAGTGGTGGACGATATTTTAATTTCTGGCAAAAGTGCGATCGAAGGGGCAGCAAAGATTAAATCGGCGGGATTATTAGTTAATGATATCGTGGTTTTTATCGACCATGGTGGCCCCGTTAAAGATAAACTTCGTAGCCATGGTTATCAACCTTATTCGGTTTTAACCCTAGCAGAAATTACCGATACTCTCTACGAAGCGGGAAGACTGACAGAAGCAGAATATAGCTGTTTTTTAAATCGCTCCCATTGATATTTAGGGTTTGCGGCAAAAAGTTTTTCTTGGGGGCAGGGTGTGGGGTGTGGGGTGTGGGGTGTGGGGTTTTATCGATTTTCAGCTGGTCAACTACCTAATTTTCAGGGAAAAAGTACCTGAATTTTCCCCCCGATCCCCGCAATGGCTGGCACTTTTTGAGGGGAAAAAAGTCCAAAAGTCTTATCCAACAAGGTTTTTAGATTTATTCAGCAAACCCTAAGTAGCAGCCTTATGCTGTTTTTTCACTGTTTACTGTTTACTGATCACTGATTACTGATCACTGATTACCGATCACTGAAAATTGTTAAGAAACTTGACTGCGTAACACCTTTAGGGTATTCAGGAGCTTGCTTTCTTCTTTTTCCTCAAAAATAGTTAAATCTTTCGGTTTACAACGTTTTATATCCAATTTAATCCCCTGCGCTCCTTCTGTTTTCAAATCTTCTTCATAACCGGCTTGAGCGACTTCAGCCTCGTCTTTAGCGAGAAAAGGACCGAAATAATAAGTACATCTGGGATAGTCGGTTTTAATCTCGACCCAGTAGGCTAATCCGAACATTTCCAGTAAGCTAATCAAAAATTCTTTCATCTCGTTCCCCATCTAAATCTACTCTGGTGGTTTTGTTACGTTCGTTTACATTTCGCAAACTTCCTTCCTATTTTATTTATACTTTCTCCTTTTGGCTATTGGGAGTGTCGAAAAATACAGATTTTCAATCGGGGGAATTTTGCCAGCGTTGCCGGTAAACCTCGTAAAGAGCCATACCCGCCGCCACCGAAGCATTGAGACTGGGGGTTTTGCCTGCCAAAGGGATAGATACCAACTCATCGCAGGACTTTTGGGTTAGCAGACTCAAACCCTCTCCCTCCGAACCTACCACCAATCCTATCGCACCCGTTAAATTGATTGTGTGTAAAGATTTACCAGTTTTTGCCGCCGTGCCGTAGAGCCAAAAACCAGCCGCTTTTAATTCCTCTAAAGCACGATTGAGATTAACCACCCTGGCGACGGGTAAATATTCCAAGGATCCGGCCGCCACTTTCATCACCGTCGATGTCACCCCGGCGGCGCGACGTTGGGGAATAACTACCCCCTGACAACCCATAGCTTCGGCGGTGCGAATAATTGCCCCAAGGTTATGGGGATCCGTAATACCTTCAGCGATGACGATGACGGGGTGGCGACTTCTGCCCTTAGCTTTTTCGATCAGATCGGCTAATTCGATATACTCATAGGGAGACATCTGGGCCGCAATCCCCTGATGATTGGCCTTATTGGTAATCTGATCGAGACGCAGATCGTCCACCTCATCAATTACCGTACCGTTGGCTTTGGCTTTTTCTAAGAGGGTATGATAACGGGGATCGTAACGGAGTCGATTGACCACCCAAATCCGATTTAGTTGGCGCTCCTCCTCCATGGCCGTTAAAACCACCCGGCGACCGTAGAGCAGATCATCAGCTTCTTGGTTTTCTGGAGTTACTGCCGGGGATTTAGCCAGAATTGGCCCAGTTTTCGGCCGCGAGGGCCGGCGAAAATTACTATTATCGGACTTGCCACGAAATGGTCGATCGCTCATGATTGGATGGATTAAGAGTAAAGTCGGGAATCGTCCCTGAGGGCTATAATTCTAGTTTTTCTAATAGTTGATGTAATCTTGAGGGGTCTTGCAGATAAAGATAGCCGAACAGGGTTTCTAAACTGCTGGCCTGCTGATAGACTTGGGCTGTCAGACGACGGCGTTTTCCCGTGACCGCATTGCGTCCCCGGCGCAGAATTTCTTTTTCTTGGTCTGTCAGATAGGGCTGCAGTTGTGCTAAATCTAAAGCCTGTTGTTCGGCCCTGACTTTGCCCACCACCTGAGCGTGATAGTCTCCCAGACGCTGGGGCGGCAGTAAATAATAGGTGCGGATGTATAATTCATAAACAGCATCCCCTAGATAGGCCAGAGAAGCAGGCGATAATCGGTCAAGACCCTCTAGGAGTTGTGACCCCTCGCCACTTAGCTGTAAGCGAATTTTTTCGAGAGGAGATTCCACGATTTACGCTTTTTCCAGATATTTGATCGCCGCTTCCAGGGTGGGTTGCAGGGAAAAAAACTTCTCCAATCGCACCAGTTTTACAGTTTGAGTTACCCGGGGATTGGTAACAATTTGTAAACTGCCCCCTTCGGTTTTGGCCTTTTTTACCAATTTTACTAAAGCCCCTAAACCGGAGCTATCGATAAAATCAATCTGAGCGAGGCTAATAATCACATCCTTGGGACCTTCCTCCACATAGCCTTCGATCACCTTACAAAAAGTCGGTTCGGAAAAGGCATCTAAAAGACCCGTCAAACGGAAAATTTGGTACTTATCTCTGACCTCACGCGTGCCTCGCAAGCTGACGGTCAAGTTAATTGCTTCCGGAATAATCCCCTCCTAGCTCTAGAGCCGTAAAAATCAAAACCCTAGTATATCCTAAAAATTTACGACCGATCCTTTTTTGCTTGCCGCATTAAATCGACAAATTTGGCAAACAGATAATCGGCATCGTGGGGGCCGGGACTGGCTTCGGGGTGGTATTGTACCGAGAAAAAGGGCAAAGACCTGTGTTTTAAACCCGCTACGGTGCGATCATTGAGGTTGAGATGGGTAATCTCCACTTGCGGATTTAAAGAGGCTTCCTGCACCGCAAAACCGTGATTCTGACTGGTAATTTCCACCTGTTGCCGCAGTCCACAGGGTTGATTTAACCCGCGATGACCAAATTTCAGTTTAAAGGTTTCTGCCCCTAGGGATAGGCCTAAAATTTGATGACCCATACAGATGCCAAAAGTGCGTTTTTCTCCGTGCAAAAGTTGCTTGGCTAGGGCAATTCCTTCGGTGACAGCTGCCGGATCTCCCGGTCCGTTAGAAAAGAAAATACCATCGGGATTATATTCGGCG
>NZ_JASJFF010000870.1:0-2645 GCF_030065435.1 Microcystis sp. M53603_WE2 | reverse complement strand
CACGGGAGTCGGCATCGCTTACGGTGTTCCCATGGCAGTGGTGGCACGCTGGTTTCCCGACAAAAAAGGTTTAGCGGTGGGTTTAACTATCATCGGATTTGGCCTTTCTCCCCTGATTACCGCACCTTTAGCCAATCGATTAATCAATGAATATAGCGTTAGACCAAGTTTAAGATTTTTGGGGATTATCTTTACAATAATTATTGTGATTATTGCGATCACAATGAAGTTACCCCCTCAAGACTGGCAACCTCCCGCCAATTTAGCTAATCGAAAATCCGACTTTCAGGCCAATTATCCGGTGAATATGCTGAAAAGTCGCTCATTTTATGGTTTATGGCTTTGCTATGCTATTGGTGCTTTAATTGGCTTGAGCGCCATCGGTATTTCTAGTCCTGTGGCTGAGGAAATTATCCAGATCGAGCCGGGGTTAGCGGCTAGTAGTGTTGCTCTATTTGCCTTGTTTAATGGTATTAGTCGTCCTTTGTTCGGTTGGTTGAGCGATCGCTGGAAACCCCATTATCTAGCGATCGGGGCCTATACACTCATTTTGATCGGTTGTCTGTTGATGGTCAAGGCCGAAAAAGGGGCGGTTACTAGCTATCTAGTGGCTTTTTGTCTATTTTGGTTCTGTTTAGGGGGATGGTTAGCCCTAGCTCCCGCTACCACTCTCCACTTCTTTAATCCTGACCACTACGCCCAAAATTACGGCATTGTTTTTACTGCCTACGGTGTCGGTGCTTTGATCGGAACTTTAGTAACCGGTAGAATTCGCGATTGGTTCGGTACTTACACTTATGCTTTTTATGCTATGGCTGTATTGGCAATACTGGGTATTTTTCTCGCTAGTGCCTTACTGAAAAGAGAGCGATCGCATTTATCAAATCCTAGCTAAGGGAGTTAATCTTACCCTAGAGTAGATACTGCTGCTATTTTACACCAATTAAAAGTAAAAGTAGGCTACAGATAACTAGGATAGGGGGCGGGGAAATGGGAGACTTGACCAGTTATCAGTAAACAATAATCAGTGATACGGTTCTTCTCGACTTTTTGTGATATTTTTTACTTATGTATGTAATAATTTTTGCTTATAAAATATTGAAATGTTTACTGGAAAAGACTTTTAGGACTATTTTGCTGAAGAAACTATCAGTATAGACCCCGTTTCCACACAGAAACCAGAAGAGCCGTGATAGGATAATTAGTGGTCTGTCAAGATTGAATTGAGGGATAAATCTCCTTCTGCTTGTCTTAATCGACCATTTTAAAACTGAAAGATTATTAGATTCCCACTCGCTATTGGAAGGGGATAGATTTAGGTCAAGGTCATCGTTTGCTTGGCAGAAAAAGTCAACACCAATTGATGAGGATAGACAATTTCTACGCCGATTGTTTCGAGGAATGCTCCCTTTTCTGTCTGAGTTGCACAGACAAAATTTCCCTGCTCATCATATTTAACCCAATCTCCAAATAATTCTACTAGATAAGCTTCCCCATTTTTGAGAATTTCTACAATTGTCCCAACTGTGCCGATAGGAGCTATTCCACCATCAATTAAAGGTAGCTCTTCCCTTAGTATAACACCATCAAACAATTGAAACTTACTCATTTTCAATCTCCTAAACTATCGGGTACTGCTGTGACAAATCTGGCCACATCTTCTCCTCTCAAAACAATAGACCTCGACCTAATCTAATAAAATCACAATAATAGGATATTATAAAACAAAAACCAACTTAAACACTAATATGATTAAACGAATTAAAGCATTGAATGAGCTAGAATTTGACTCGGCAAAATCGGGGGAGCCAGTCTACGGAAAATATAAAAAACTATTCGTTTATATAGAGTTAGGTAAAGAAGAGGAGTATCGAGGAAACCCTCAAGATAACCAGAAAACCCAATACCGACTTTTTCGTCGGTGTAAGGTGGAATACTCGAAAACGGAAGAAGAATCAGAACAAGGTATCTACCAATATGACGAAACAAATATCGATGTCATTTTGTACTGGTAGAGGTAACATTGGACAGCATAGGTCTTTTAATCGCCCTTTTTCGGGGTGATTGTCGATCTTGAATCAAATCTCGGTTTTCCTCGAGGAAAGAAATTAACTGATCATCAGGGATTTCTCGGAACTCGCCAGTTTTCAATAAAACAGTAGCCATGGTAAATCGAACTCCTGAATATTCGTCTCGATCGCTATGAAAGCAGATCCTGTCTTGATCATATATCTATTTTTGCTTTATTCCAATAGAGCGATCGCTAAAGAATGATAAAGTAGTTGCTAAAATATCTAATAGAGATCTGTGTCACCCGAATATTCGTCTCGATCGCTATCATAGCAGCCCTCTGCTAACAGGGAGTTCCCTAGAGTCAAAGAAATCACCACTTAGAGGTATATTCATTGCCTTTATTGTTGGGATTTTTTCGGCCACTGCTGACGGCGATAACTGCTATACTGCCCATGAATATTGACCAGATAGGGAACTAGATAGGGTCTGCTGAAAAAGTTTTTCCTAGGGGCAGGGTGTAGGGTGTAGGGTGTGGGGTGTGGGGTTTTACCGATTTTGAGGGGGTCAATTACCTAATTTTCAGGGAAAAAGTACCTGAATTTCCCCCTGATCACTCCCATATCTGGTACTTT
>NZ_JASJFF010000854.1:0-3396 GCF_030065435.1 Microcystis sp. M53603_WE2 | reverse complement strand
TTTCAGACCGATGGAAACGGTATTACCGGGGGGGACAGGAGGATCAAAAATGACCGTAATCGTCTGAGTATTGGGGTCAAAAGTAGTGGATTTTAGGGTTAATTTTTCGCCTCGCTGATTGCGATCGCCAAGAAAAGCAAAGGTTTGATCGAGAAGAAAAGCAATAGTTTGAATATTAGGCTGCTGTTGTATGGTTACTTTACCCAAGGGCGCCCCGAGAGAGGGCGGTAGAGCGATGGTAAGATAGTATTTTGCCCCCCAAGTACGCACGGATTGGAAAGTAGCGAAGAAATTAACTAGAGTGGGAGAACTCTCAAAAAATACTCTGCCATCGGGAAATTGTCCTGCGAGAGACACAGAAGCATCAAAAGCGAGTATAGCAATCAAAGCGAGTTTAGATAGACTTTCAGTCTGTTTTAAAGGCAAAAAAGGAATTTTCAAGGTAAAAGCTACTATAAAATATTGATTGTCAAGGGCAATTATACCAAATTCACTTAACCCTAAACCGCTGCCATTATCAGTGATCAGTTATCAGTTGTTTTCTCCCCACACCCCACACCCCACTTCTCACTTCCCCAACCCCCAACAGCTAACCCCCAACTTGCAATGTATCTCGAACACCTACATCTTCACAGTTTTAGAAATTATGCCGAACAGTTGCTAAAATTCGAGTCCAAAAAAACAATATTATTGGGCAATAATGCTCAGGGAAAATCCAATTTACTAGAAGCGATCGAACTTTTGGCCACTCTCAAGAGCCATCGAGTCAGCAAGGATCGGGATCTGGTGCTAGAATCGGACTCGGAGGCGAGAATTTTTGCTAGGGTTAATCGTCTTTATGGAGCATCAGAATTAAGTTTAATTCTCCGTTCTTCCGGTCGTCGCACCGTGATCCGTGACCGTCAACCCCTGCGCCGTCATCTTGATTTTTTGGGCGTGATTAATGCGGTACAATTTTCTAGTCTCGATCTGGATTTAGTGCGCGGTGGTCCGGAAGCTCGCCGAGATTGGTTAGATACTTTATTAATTCAATTAGAACCCCTATACGTTCATATTTTACAGCAATATAATCAGGTTTTACGACAAAGAAATGCTCTCTTAAAAGAGATTCGTAAACAGGAATTAGAGGGAAAAGTTTATGCGGATTTATCCCAGCTAAAACTCTGGGATTTACAACTAGCAGAAACCGGTTCAAGAGTAACGAGAAGAAGGGCGCGAGTCCTGCAAAGATTAATTCCTTTAGCCCAAAAATGGCACGAAAGTATTAGCGGAAAAACCGAACTTTTAGAATTACAATATATTCCCAATGTGCCTTGGGTAGAAGATGATGTCAATGGGGTACAAAGGGCTTTTTTAGATAAGATTGAAACCCGTCGTTTGGCAGAGAAACAACTAGGGACATCGGTAGTCGGTCCCCACCGGGATGAAGTGGATTTTTTAATTAACCAAAACCCCGCTAAATCCTACGGTTCCCAAGGACAACAAAGAACCTTAGTTTTAGCCTTGAAATTAGCGGAATTACAGTTACTAGAGCAGATTATCGGAGAACCTCCCCTACTACTCCTCGATGATGTTTTAGCCGAATTAGATATCGAACGACAAAATCAATTATTAGATGCGATCGAAGACCGTTTTCAAACTTTAATTACCACCACTCATCTCAGTTCTTTTGAGTCCCGTTGGTTGCAATCTTCCCAAGTATTTTCTGTCAAAAAGGGACATATTTTTTATTAGCCTATAGCCACCAGCCTTCAGCCATATTCAGTTATCAGTTATCAGGTTTTTCTCCCTATCTTTCCACTCTCTAGTCACCTCAGCAGTTTAACCCTAAACTAAAGCTACTCATTCAGTAAATAGCTGCGATATCTCGGTAGTTTGCTCTAGAAAATTTCTCATATCTTCTGGTTTAATTGTTTGGTTTAATTTATAAATTACTAACCATTCACCACCAGCTTGCAAATACCAACCATGGTTCTGTCCAAAAAATTGTCAGGTGTCAAAATTAAAGATTTCTCGGATAGTAGATTCTTACCATAATACGATCTCAAGCTTATGAACCTTTATTTACAGACCATTGCTGTCAATCGCGGTCATCCTGATTGCTGGCTAAATTGTTGCTGTTAGAAAGTCCGTAGGGAGCATCTCACCTTTGCAATAAGTAGAAATGCTTAATGAGATCAATAAAAAAGTTAAAAAAGGCAACCATTTAGATAAGCACAGCGATGACGAAGGACTTGCGGTACATTACAAGATTGCCAACTTGCACCAGTAATTTTAAGACGATGAGCAATTTGTTTAATTTTTGATTCGACGGAGCCAGAGCCAATGGAAATCCCCTCTGCCTGCAAATAACCATAATTGACAATTCGATGTTTATGCTTGTTTAAATAAGTAATAAAATTCTTAACTTGCGGCTCTGACCATCCTTCACAACAAGAGATAGCGGCGTCCACGTCCCCCTTCCATAGAAAACATTT
The DNA here is from genome assembly GCF_030065435.1 of Microcystis sp. M53603_WE2. NCBI lineage: Bacteria > Bacillati > Cyanobacteriota > Cyanophyceae > Chroococcales > Microcystaceae > Microcystis > Microcystis sp. M53603_WE2. The sequence goes on along the minus strand of NZ_JASJFF010000854.1, from coordinate 919 downwards.
TACCTCCTCAATTCGCTGGAATGACCCGCCAACTTTATAGAGGTTTTCGATTAAATGATACCAATCCAATATTTCAATTCTTTCCTGTTTCTCTCCGATCTCACGAAATAAATTCCAGATACCATCATGTCCATCTCCTAAACAAATTAAAGGCTTGGCCAAAACTTGAGAATTAACCAAATCTAATAAAGCTGAGTTATTTTGAAAAAAAGCCGCTACCCCCAGTTGATGAAAACTCACTGCTTTATAATCACGCCAAATTAAGGCTTTTCCCTTGGCAGTTCTTAGTCGTACCTTACCGCCATCTAGGCTCATTTCTTCCACTTCCACTTCTGGGTTAGACGGTAATTCTTCAAAAGCATAGCGATGTACGAGGCGTTGTTGGGTACTGTGAGAAACAGCAATCCCTGTCAATGATTTGATTTTCTGCGCCGATTTTTCGTAGGATTCATCGCCACTTAATAGCAAACAGTTCTTCTCTAACATTGGACTCATCTGAGTCCGAGACTTTATTTCTAATTTTTTCGCTTGTTTTTCTGTAATTGGTAATTCCCCCAAAATACTTTTCACTTTTCTCGTCCGACCGGCAGTTTCTTCTGTGCTTGTTTTGACAAAAAAATACCGATTTCTGGGTTAACATAATGAATCATTAAATCTCTGACTGTCTCCTCTATCTCTCCCAAGTTATTAAATTTCTTAATTTGGGATTGCTCATAGAGACATTGCCCTAACTCTTGACATAACTCTTTAATTCTTTTTTCATTTTCTGATAACATTGAATTATTCCTCCCATCGAGAGCTATTCTGAATTGTAAGTTATAACTATTATAATCTCATTTCTCTTTGTGATCAAGTTGAAGATTTTCTAGTTTTTGACTGCTATAAGTATTAATACTCATTGCATAAGTGAGATGCTCCC
>NZ_JASJFF010001213.1:0-2639 GCF_030065435.1 Microcystis sp. M53603_WE2 | reverse complement strand
GCGGCGATTCCTAAACCTCACGATTTAAGTTTCTGCTTCCACCACCGTCGCATACCACAGTTAAAAAACCATGTACTGTCTTACACAGAGTCCACAGACTTTCGCCCCATTTCAGAAGCCCGATTCCGTGTGTCCCACGGTACGTTGACCGCCTATAGCTTCTTGTACTTGTTGCGCGCGACTTTTTACCCGGCCAAGCTTTTCTGGTCGGAACCCCCTAAGCCGAGTTTTCAAGGTGCTGCGCCGTCCACTTGGTTTTCGAGACTGGCCTCTTAATTCTAACGTAAAGCCGCCGTTCTACGGCGGGGTTTCAGACCCAAAATTTCCTATGACCACTACCGGTTCTTTTGATGACTCTTTGTTCGCAAGAGGGGATTCTCTTCTCAAGCGAGCCTCCGATGATGTTCCCGAGAAAATTATCGGAACAATTTTGTTCGCCTGCGCCCTTGTATCTGTAGTCACGACCTTCGGCATCGTCGCTATTATTTTCAAGGAAACTGTCGCTTTTTTCCAGGAAGTAAGTTTCGGGCAGTTCTTCTTGGATACCCAATGGACTCCCCTTTTTAATCCTCCCCGTTTCGGGATCTGGCCGTTGATTAACGGAACCGTTTTAACCACGGTCATCTCAATGGTGGTCGCAGTTCCGTTGGGATTGTGTTCAGCGATTTATCTGGCCGAGTACGCAACCCCGAAAGTAGCTTCTATTCTGCGTCCGGCGGTGGAAATTCTGGCGGGAATTCCCACCGTAGTTTACGGTTACTTCGCACTGATCTTTCTCACGCCCTTACTACGGAATTTTTTACCCGTAGAGGTTTTTAACGCTCTGAGCGCGGGATTGATGATGGGAATCATGATCACCCCGACCGTCGGTTCGATCAGCCTAGACGCGATTAAATCGGTTCCCCGTTCCCTGCGCGAGGGTTCCTACGCCCTAGGAATTACCAAGCTGGAAACAATTTTCAAGGTGGTTTTGCCGGCCGCCCTATCGGGGATTATGGCTTCGATTATTTTGGGGGTTTCCCGTGCGGTGGGAGAAACCATGACCGTCCTGATCGCGGCGGGTGCTCAACCTCGTCTAACTTTCAATCCACTGGAATCGATCGCCACCATGACCGCTTTTATGGCGCAGGTTTCTAGTGGAGATGCCCCCAGAGGGAGTTTCAATTTTAAATCCATCTACGCGGTCGGTGCGGTGCTTTTCCTGATCACTCTGGCGCTCAATATCGGCAGTTATTGGATTTCTAATCGCTTTAAGGAAAAATACGACTAATTATCATGGTTAAATCTTCTCCTACTAGGGATACGGCCGTCTTTAACGATCGACTCGAAAGCCGAGAAACCATCGGCAAAATCTACGAGTATGTTTTCTTGATCGGATTACTCGTCGGTCTATTCGTTCTCGCTCTACTGTTGTTCAATGTCCTTCATGACGGACTGGCCCGCCTACTCACCCCCGGTTTTCTCACGGAAACCCCCTCCCGTTTTCCCGATCGCGGGGGAATTCGCCCCGCGATTATCGGTAGCCTCTATTTGGGAGTAATCGTGATCTTGGTAGCGGTGCCCATCGGGGTGGGAGCAGCCCTATACCTAGAAGAATACGCCCCGAAAAACTGGTGGACGGCGCTGATCGAGGTGAATATCGGCAATCTGGCTGGGGTTCCCTCGATCGTTTACGGTTTGCTCGGTTTAGGGGTCTTCGTCTATTTACTGAATTTCGGCTCTACCCTACTTTCCGGGGCCTTAACCCTTGCGCTTCTCTCGCTGCCAGTCATTATCGTTGCGGCGCGGGAGGCGATCCGGGCGGTTCCCGATTCCCTCCGCCAAGCCTCCTACGGTCTAGGCAGCACCAAATGGCAGACGCTCCAACACCATGTTTTACCCTATGCGGTGCCGGGGATTCTCACGGGGGTAATTATCTCCGTGTCGCGGGCGATCGGGGACGCGGCCTCGCTAGTGGTGGTGGGAGCGGTGAGTTTTCTGACCTTCGATCCGGGTTTATTCGAGCGATTTATGGTACTGCCCATTCAGATTTTTAGTTATGTCTCCCGTCCTGAACCTGGTTTCGCCAATGCCGCCGCTGCAACGATTATCGTTCTGATCCTTTTGATCATGGCGCTGAACGCCATCGCCATCTATCTACGTCAACGCTATTCGACACCGAATTAGGGAAGGCAGCAGGCAAGGGGGTAGATACATAACCTCCCCTACTCCTGCACTCCCCACTTTTCCCTTTTAACCAGTCGTTTAATCATACTCAGGAGAATTGTTGCCATGACTACCCACCTTAACCCAGATCACAGTGTTTTCGATGCAGAAGGAGTGAAAGTTTTTTATAACGGGTTTCTCTCTCTTGTGGATGTTCATATTAAAATTCCCGCGCGAAAAATCGTCGCCTTTATCGGCCCGTCTGGTTGCGGGAAAAGTACCCTCTTGCGCTGCTTTAACCGAATGAATGATCTGATCCCCGGCGCCAAGGTGGAGGGAAAATTACTCTACCGAAATCAGAATATTTACGATTCGCAGGTCAATGCAGTCAAGTTAAGGCGACAGGTGGGGATGGTTTTCCAACGTCCCAACCCTTTTCCCAAGAGCATTTACGAGAATATCGCCTACGCGCCCCGAACCAACGGTTATCAGGG
>NZ_JASJFF010001083.1:0-3575 GCF_030065435.1 Microcystis sp. M53603_WE2 | reverse complement strand
TTGCAGCCCTCCTTGATAGCCAGAACCTACCGCATTGAGTGACCATTGCCCATCTTTGCGATATAGTTCTGCCATGATTAGGGCGGTTTCATTTGAACTTTCCTTAGCTATAACGATCTAGCAATGCTTGCAGCCCTCCTTGATAGCCAGAACCTACCGCATTGAGTGACCATTGCCCATCTTTGCGATATAGTTCTGCCATGATTAGGGCGGTTTCAATGGAATAGTCTTCTACTAAGTCGTAGCGTACAGCCTCTTGTTTGTTCTGAGCATTGACGATACGCACAAAAGCGTTTTGTACTTGTCCAAAGTTCTGGCGACTTTGCTGTGTCTCGTGAATCGTTACTGTAATAACAATCTTCTTGACTTCTTCTGGTACTTTCTTGAGGTCAATTTTAATAACTTCATCATCCCCTTCCCCAAGTCCTGTTAAGTTATCCCCAATATGTTGGACTGATTTGTTTGGGTCAGGGCTGACAAGATTGTTGTAGAAGATGAAGTGTTTATCTGAGATTAGCTTTTCATTAGCTCCCAACAAAAACACCGACGAATCTAGATCGAAGTCCGATCCAGTGTCAGTGGCTTTGACATCCCATCCCAATCCTACAAATACTTCTGATAATCCAGGAGCAACTTTTTCTAGCGATACTCGTTGTCCTTTTGTTAATGAAACTGCCATAAAATATTCTCCCGGGCAATCGCACATTGAATGAACTGTACAGTTAAGTCGGAGGGTTTTTTCCTAATTTGTCAAGACCTTGGTGGTCACAAAACGAATCAGAACCAAGATTACTTTACCCCCCTCCCCCGATTTTGTCAAGTGTAAACCAACATAAATTAACAAAAATTTACAATTATTGTTACCCTTGAGAGTAGGGTAGTAAAAAATCTTTTAACGGGTTGATCTTGGATGTTAGAATCTCTCGTTTCTAGGCTCTGCCTAGAAATGTTTAATGAGAGGCTCTGCCTCCTGAGTAATCTTTACAGAAGGCAGAGCCTTCAAAAATCATTCCCAGGCGGAGCTTGGGAATGAGACGGCGAAAATCATTGCCTCTTGCCTATCCTAACCATTACTTATAACAGCCAATCCCTAATCTCTCAATAACAGATATTCGCGAATCTCAAAAAAGTTATCCCAAGGAATATAGGGTTGATTTTCCGCTTGTAGATAATCGATTAAACGATCCCTAGCAAAAACTAGATCGGCCCTTCTAGCCATGGTAATATCGGTAACGGAATCACCGATCGCAATAGTTTCTACTCCTGAATATTTGTCCATAATCAAGGCTTTAGCCACTAATTCCGTCTCATTTTCCCAATCGGAATGAACTTGCAGATATTCCCCTTGAGTATGAAGATTGACCCCATAAATTGCCGTCACCTTATCTAATAGTCCCTCCCGTTTTAAGACCGTTTCAATCATGCCTTGAATGCCACCGGAGATAATAATAAAAGGGATGGATTGCTCCTGTAAAAAAGCGAGGAATTCGGCTAATCCGGGGCGAATTGGCTTGCTTTCGGCATAGGCGAGAATATCGGCGTACTTTTGGCTCGGTATCGACTCTAGCAGTTGACGAACACCCCGGCGCAGACTGAGAGTGCGGGCGTACATTTGGGGCATAATTTGGGCTGATAAATCGGGGGCGAATTCTTTGAGCATACCCGCAAAAGTCTCCACGGCGGTGATAGTGCCATCAAAGTCACAGAAAACAATTTTACTCATGGGGTGACAAAATATCTGAAATTGGATATAATCGAAGGTTATGATTAATTTTACAGAGATTATCCGACTCTAGAGCTTCAACCCCCATGAAATCCTATCTCGCCGCCGCCATTCAAATGACCAGTCAGCCGGATTTAGAGAAAAATCTCGCTGCCGCTGAAGAATTGATCGAACTTGCCGTGGGTAAAGGGGCGGAATTAATCGGTTTACCAGAGAATTTCGCTTTTATGGGGGCAGAAACCGATAAAATCGCCCAGGCCGAGACTATTGCTCGAAAAGCCGATAAATTCCTCCGCACCATGGCCCAACGGTTTCAAGTGACCATTTTAGGGGGTGGTTTTCCCGTGCCGGTGACGGGTATTCCCGATAAGGCTTATAATACCGCTATTTTAGTCGATGGCAACGGTGCGGAATTAGCCCGTTATCAAAAAGTCCATCTTTTTGATGTCAATGTCCCGGATGGTAACACCTATCAGGAATCGAGTACAGTCATGGCAGGAATCGATTTACCGCCGATTTATGGCTCCGATAGCTTGGGAAAAATTGGCCTCTCGATTTGCTATGATGTGCGTTTTCCCGAACTCTATCGCTATTTATCGCGGCAAGGAGCCGATGTTTTATTTGTACCCGCGGCGTTTACGGCTTTTACAGGGAAAGATCATTGGAAAGTTTTGTTACAAGCGCGAGCGATCGAGAATACTTGTTATATAATAGCTCCCGCTCAAACGGGCAATAATTACGAACGCCGTTACACCCACGGTCACGCTATGATTATCGATCCTTGGGGTGTGGTTTTAGCCGATGCGGGGGAAGAAGCGGGAGTGGCAATTGCCGAAATTAATCCCCAACGTCTGCAACAGGTGCGACGACAAATGCCTTCCCTACAGCATCGTGTTTTTGTTTAAAATTCGATTCGACAATTTTAACGCCTAATTTTGGGATTTAACTCGGTTTTTTCGCGTAACATTGCTCCCTGATAACAAGGGTCGAATCTAAAACCTAATTAGTTAAGCTAAAAGCTTTGATGTACTGAGTTTCTAACCTTCTTTGCCAGATTCTCAGGGTAAGCTCATCTAATAAGGATGTAGTCGATTTATGCCACCCGATCAAACCATACCAAGTAACGAAGAACCAAAAATCTAGTTGGTTTATAATATTAAATAATTAACTTTATTTTTAGAGATGAATCTGATTTTGTCAAGCAAAGCGGCCGAAAGACTTCAACGAGAAGTGCAGTCAAGAGAAGATTTTATCGCCGATAATAATGCTTGGCGAATTGATGTCCTCGATCTCAGGAAGAGAGGTATTTTTCTCATTACTCAGGAAAAGAGTTTATACACCTTAATTTCTTCGTACAAGCAGGGAATTAAGGGAATTATCGCTCAAATTACCACCATTGATCGGCATGAGGGCGATTCCCCTGAAATTCATTATCTCAAATCCGAGAATAGGAGTCTGGTAAGCTCCATGAATAACATGAAGAATTTAATCGCTAAATTAGATCAGTACAATGCGGTTGATAACGAAAGATTTGCAGAAATAATTAATCAGACTCCCTTTAAATATTTATCTTACCGTACCCCGACCGAATGTTACCAAAATCTCTTGAATCAATCGAAGGTAGTACAATAAAACGGTCGTGTTTTAATCTAAGGAGAAAACGCTCCCCAATCTTCACAGCTTAAAACTAAATAGGGTTTGCTGAAAAAGTGGCTCTTCGGGACTTGGTATGGTTCGATAGGGGGGCATAAATCGACTAAATCCTTATCTGGCAAGAGATTTAATTGATTAGTTCGCTCTAGATCGCAAACAATTGACAAAAATCGCGGTAATGTCTGTCTCTATAAGGGTT
>NZ_JASJFF010000978.1:0-3247 GCF_030065435.1 Microcystis sp. M53603_WE2 | reverse complement strand
GGTTCGACGAGTGATTGAGCTACTGGCAACTTATACCGATCGAGCAGAATTACATCAAGAGTTTCACGAACTGGAGGATGAAGATATTCGACAAGCCCTAATTTTTGCCTCTTCTTACTTGGATGATCGCATCATTGAACTTCCTAATCGCTATGAAGCTGTTGCTTGATCAGGGACTACCGCTTTCTGCGGCAACTTTATTAGGTGATGCTGGAATCGACACTATCCCTGTTGGTGAAATAGGGATGTCTGAAGCTGAAGACTCAGACATTATCCAAAGGGCTAGAGACGAGGGACGGGTTGTTGCTACTCTCGATGCGGATTTCCATACATTGCTGGCACTTGATGTGGCGAATACTCCTTCAGTCATTCGCATTCGGGTTGAAAGATTACGCGCCCAAGCACTTACGAATCTTTTGTTGACAGTAATCCCTGAGTGCGAGGAGGATTTAGAACAAGGATCAGCTATTACGGTTGAGCCAAGCCGTATTCGTATTCGTCGTTTACCATTAGTGTCTGATGTCTAACCGTTGCACACCGACCGTATTCAGTCTCTTTGTTGAGTCCAAGAAGTTACTAACGGCGGGTGAACGGAAACGTTATACTGAATCGGTTTTTAATACCATGATTAACTGCCAATCCAACTTGAAAAACCCGCTCCCTTCTCCCCGCCCTCCTATACCTTTTAAACAGGATTTAGTATGACTATCTAGGGTTTGCTGAATAAGTACGGGCGAAGCATTCGGATAGAAAATCTACGTTTTCACCGATAGGTTATTGCCCGAATGCTTCGCCCCTACAGGACGCGGGCCGATGAAGACGCAAGGTTTTGAACGACGATTCTCTCAAAATCTTGCACCTGTTTCGCGAGAAAAGCTCCAAAACCCTTACTTTGCCTACATTTCAAATTTATTCAGCAAACCCTATCTAAATTACTGGTTAAGACTGTCTATGAGCAGGGAGCAGGGAGAAAAAACCTGACTCCCGATGACTGAAAGCTGATCACTGACAAAACCTATCCCAAAACGATCAAATCGCGCAGGGATTGAATTTCCTCGGTTTGTAAACGCGCCCCAAAAGTAGAAACCACCCGGGCAGCCGCTAGAGAAGCGAGATTTCCCGCCCCTTTGTAACCCATACCGTGGGTAATACCGTAGAGAAACGCACCTGCGTACATATCCCCCGCACCGACGGTATCGATCGCCTGTACGGGATGGGGGTCAATTTCCAGGAGATTTTCGCCATCATAGATCAAAGAACCATTGGCACCCCGGGTGATAGCGAATCCTTTAGCAATGGTTTTAAAATAGGCGATCGCTGACTCGATTTCCTCGCTGCCAGAAATAGTCAAAGCTTCCGACTCATTAGCGAAAACGAAATCTAACCCCGTTCCGATCATTTCCAGTAATCCCTCCCGGAAGAAGATCGCCATATTGGGATCCGACAGGGATAAAGCGGTTTTGACTCCAGCAGCCTGAGCAATTTCTCGCCCTTTAATAGCGGCAGCTTTGGCAGTGGGAGAGGTGACGAGATAACCTTCGAGATAGAGATAATCGGCATTAATGATCGCTGAAGGGACTAATTCCCGTTCGGAAATTTCCCCGGTGATGCCGAGAAAAGTATTCATGGTGCGATCGGCATCGGGAGTGACGAACACTAGACATTTTCCCGTGATTCCCACCTCTTTTTCGCCGCCGTGTTCATTGGTATGCAAACCACAGGCCCGCAGATCTTGCAGATAAAACTTACCTAATTCGTCATTACCCACTTTACAGGAATAGAAACCTCTACCCCCCAACTGAGCGATCGCTACTAGGGTATTCGCCGCCGATCCGCCACCGCTGCGTTTACAATCAAGAGCCAATTTTTCCATCAACTGGGTTTGACGATTTTCGTCCACCAGCGTCATCACTCCTTTATCGATGCCCAATTCTTGCAGTAATTCAGGAGAGACTTGAAATTCCATATCGACGAGCGCGTTACCGATCCCATAAACGTTGTATTGTTTGCCCATAATTTAGTCGATCGCCTAAAAATACTTTGTTATTGATAGTAGGGAAATAAGGAGCAAAAAGCTAGGGGCTTTTTTCAGCCAGAGAATACCATAATCAAAAATAATGGGTGTGCTAGTCTCACACCCCCAGTAATTTTTGTTAAGTTTTGTTTAACTAAGCAACCTTAAGCCTCATCGTAGGCTTCTAGATCCAACAGATAAAGATAAGGTTCGGCTAATTCCTGCCTTTGAAAAGCGATCGCTCGCAACAGATGCCAATCCCGCAAAGCCTCGAAGGGGTTACTATACTCATCTTTTTCTAGTCGTTCGGCCAAAGAAGCAATATCAGCGGCGGTATACTTGGCAATATCTTGATCAGTGAAGCTTATAACTGTCATTTCTGCACCTCCCTCGACCTTTGTTCTATTTCTAGCCTAACATATATTCTGAGTTGAAAAAATGCCTTCCCCGCCAAGTTAAGAACTGTAAATGGAAGGGTAAGCTAAACGGCTTTTACTTCGGATCACCGATATAGACTCCAAAAGGGTTATAGCTATTGGATCATGCAGGTTAAGCGCCGTTTAGCTTAATTGTGGTACAATTCCAGCAAAAAAGCTATTTTTGATTGATCTTCTATGAAAACAGCCCTCATTACCGGTGCTTCCACTGGTATCGGTGTCGTCTTTGCCCGTCAACTTGCCCAACGGCAAATGGAGCTAATTTTAGTCGCTAGATCCAGAGATAAACTAGAACAATTAGCGGCGGAATTGGGGGAACAATACGGGGTAAAAGTGACAGTTATCGTTCAAGATCTGACCGTTGCCGGGGCGGGAAAGCTAGTATATGATACGGTGAACCAAAAAGGAATCAACGTCGATTTACTGGTAAATAATGCTGGTTTTGGTGATTATGGCGCTTTTAGCGAGCGGGATTTAGCCCGACAGTTAGAAATGATCCAGTTAAATAATCTGGTATTGGTGGAATTAAGCCACTATTTTCTCCGTCCCATGCTTGCCGGCACTGGGGGGGCAATTATCAATGTTGCTTCCATTGCCGGGTTTCAACCGCTGCCCTATCTTTCCGTCTATGCGGCGACAAAAGCCTTTGTCCTCAGCTTTAGCGAGTCTCTCTGGGCAGAAAATAAAGACAAAGGCGTTGAAATCCTCGCTCTTTGCCCCGGTCCGACGGAATCGAATTTTTTTGAGGTGGCCCGATTTCCCAGTGCCTTTATGGGCAAAAACGGCCGGTTAGATT
>NZ_JASJFF010000209.1:0-1149 GCF_030065435.1 Microcystis sp. M53603_WE2 | reverse complement strand
GGTAAATGACCGAGGGGAGAATTCGGCTCTAATTCAAAGTTTAGTTGCTCATAATTGAGCCATTGACCTTCCTTCCGCCAACCTAGGCGATCGCCAAGTTTCTTTTGGGTTTCATAATCCACTAAACCACCGAGACTAGAGAAAATGGCTTGCTGAATACTAAAACCGAAATGACCATGACTATAATGAAGCCAAAGTTGATCAATTTTTTTCAGATCCGAACAAGGTAATTGAGCAATATCTTGAGGATAAACCTCATTCCAGTAGGTTCTACCCAAAATTTTTAATAGTAGTTGGGTTGTTTGGCGATCGGCCGCTTGCCACTGTTGCTTTTTTAGCAAATCTTGTAATTGACTATAATCAAGATCCACGGATTCTTGAGTTAAGATATTTGGGGAAGTCGGGGGATTTTTAGAACTAGAAGATTTGTCAAGATTGTTTTGAGAGAATTGAGAAACAACTATTGCCAGGGGAATTTTGGGGATAGTGTCTTTTTGACAAACCTCTTGTTCTGCTAAATGAGCAGATAATTTATTGATGGTTGTTTCTAGGGAAATAAATTGTGCTGACCATTCACTTTCATTGAATAAGTAATCATTAAATTGCTCAGAGGAAAAAGCCTCTTTTAACCTTGCTTCTTTCTCGTAACCAGTTGCTAGAAAATTTAACAAAAACTCAGAATTTATGGCGGAATCTGACGTTTCTAAGAGATCAGGCTGAGGTGGAAAAATATTATCTACCAAATACTTAATTTCTCCAACTGTTGCATAAAATTCTTCATCCACCTTAAGGACTTCTTCTATTAATAATTGAAAAGGAGCAAAATAGTCCTGTAAGTAGTTTTCAAAATTAATCGCGTTTTGGGCAAGATTAGCAATTTCTTGGCGAACTTGTTGGGATTTGAGTTGGTAATGATTTAATTCCTCATAAATTTTGATTTCTTGAATAATTGCTTGCACAATTTTTTTCTGCTTTTGAGTATCCTCGGCTAATTTCTGCACTCCTTCCCCGAGTAATTTCGTTTTTTTCAACATCAAAAAAGATGTTTTTCCCAGTAGCAAAATCGCCCGAAAATTTTCCTGTTTTTCTAGCTTGAGTTGATTGAGAATGTTTTGATTATTATTATTTTTAATTTCTAACTTTATTCTC
>NZ_JASJFF010001276.1:0-1683 GCF_030065435.1 Microcystis sp. M53603_WE2 | reverse complement strand
TAGAACCAGATACTTGTTTTTATATTGATAATAGACAGGCAATTTTAGGCAAAGAGAGAATTGATTTAACTGTTGATCCTCCTCCCGATTTAGCTATAGAAGTGGATTTTACTTCCCTGACTGATGTAGCAGCTTATCAATTGTTGAAAATACCCGAATTGTGGGTTTATCGTCGGGAAGAATTGAAAATATATCTGTTCAGAGAAGACGGTTATCAAGAAAGCGAAAATAGTCGTCTCTTTCCCGATATAAATATCAAGAAACTTTTCCCCTATCATGTAGAATTAGGCTGGAATCAAGGTTCTAGTCTTGCTTTACGTCAGTTTGAAGCTTTAGAGAATTTTAGTTAAAACACTTTTTGTATAAAAGTGAGCTTAATCCCCCCTGCCCCCCTTAATAAGGGGGGTGCCGATAGGCGGGGGGATCTGACAATCCAAAAATAATTATCAAAATGCTACTAATTACTCTCAACGAAAATACTTTATCTTTATCTCCGGGCAGTCAAGTTATTTTTCCGCATCAGACTTGGGAAGATTACGAAAGATTGCTGAATTTACGTCTCCAAAAAACCTATCCCAAACTCTATTTTAACGGCAAAACTCAAGAAATTCGGCTTATGTCTCCCTTACCAAGTCATGGCAAACGTATCAATCTTTTAAGTGATTTAGTAAAAATTATCCTCCGTCGTCAAGGTAAGGACTGGGAATGTTTTGATCCGATTACCTTGAAAATGCCGGGGGAAGCAGGAGTAGAGCCAGATACTTGTTTTTATATTGATAATAGACAGGCAATTTTAGGCAAAGAGAGAATTGATTTAACTGTTGATCCTCCTCCCGATTTAGCTATAGAAGTGGATTTTACTTCTCTGACTGATGTAGAGGCCTATCAATTGCTAAAAATTCCCGAATTGTGGGTTTATCGTCGGGAAGAATTAAAAATATATTTGTTCAGAGAAGACGGTTATCAAGAAAGGGAAAATAGTCGTCTCTTTCCCGATATAAATATCAAGAAACTTTTTCCCTATTATGTAGAATTAGGCTGGAATCAAGGTTCTAGTCTTGCTTTACGTCAGTTTGAAGCTGTTGTCCTGAAATCGAAGGACTCTCGCTCGGAAATAGCCTCGATCAAATAAAATTCTTTCATCGACAATCGTGAAAGAGTTGACGATCGAACTCTCGGATAATTTCCGTTTAACTAGGGGAATATAATCGGCTATCTCCATCTAATTTGATCGTAAACTTATCTCTTTTCTAGCTGCCAATAGCATTTCATAATAAACATTCCACTCGAAATAATCCATAGCGTCCCCTAGCTCACCAGAACGAAATCTAGGAGAGAATTCTTCCGAACTCATGGGATATTGATTTTCCTATTGCTTGACACGGGTTTCTAAATCCAAAATTTGAGCGTTAATCTGCCAATTTTCCCGTTGTTCGCTCTGAATTTTCCGATTCAGTAACTCTCTTTCTTCCTCGGAGAGAGAGAGAATGATTCGCGCGAGAGAATCAATCAGTTGGGTGTTCATGGTCGTTAAAATCCGAGATAAGTAGCTGGTTATAATTAAGGCTCTTCGGTTTGTGTTATGCAATGGACGGGGGTTATAAGGGATGGAACCCTTATAGAGAAAGGCATTTAGCGATTTTTGTCAATTGTTTTTGCTCTAGAGCGAACTAATCAATTAAG
>NZ_JASJFF010000847.1:0-6166 GCF_030065435.1 Microcystis sp. M53603_WE2 | reverse complement strand
GAGATATGGGGAAGCAAGGGCAATTTTTCTAGAAAAAAACCCTTGTTATCCCCCAAAAATCTCCTGCTTTTCTCCCCAAACTCCCTAATTTTTTGGCTAATTCATACTAAATCCGTTGAGTATAGGCTACATATTAGGACAGGCAAAAGGCAAAAGGCAAAAGGCAAAAGGCCGTGAGATCAGCCGAACGGCAAAAGGGGCAATAGATAATCAGTCTTTAATAACCGGATTTAGTGTGAATTAGCCAGAAAATTAGGGAGTTTGGGGAGAGAAGCAGGAGATTTTTGGGGGATAACAAGGGTTTTTCTCTAGAAAAATTGCCCTTGCCTCCCCGTGTCTCCCGTTGCTCCTTGTAATATCTCGACAGACGATTATTCTTCTTCTTCGTAATCCTCCTCGAAATCGTCCTCCTCCCCTTCCTCATCAGCTTCTGACCAGCGATCGCTGATGGGTTGGCGACTAAAGCGACTGCTGCCGCGGGAGGAGAGGAAAGCCATCTCATCATCCTCTAAATCGACCACATCACCCTCAGCGTAGGCGCGAGCGGTTTGATCGTCAAGAATCATATCGCTATCGTCACTACTATCGCCGAAACCGGGACGAGGGGGCAAGCCGAGGCCGCCGGGGGGAGCGTAATAGCTACGATTGTTGTAGTTATATTCCTCCTCTGGGGGGGTGTAATCGCTGATCCCCGCCGTGTTTTCGTGGGAATTGAAGCCAGTACCCGCCGGAATCAGACGACCGATAATCACGTTTTCCTTGAGACCCCGTAACCAGTCGGACTTGCCTTCGATCGCCGCTTCGGTGAGGACGCGGGTGGTTTCTTGGAAGGAGGCGGCACTGATAAAGCTATCGGTATTCAAGGAAGCTTTGGTTATCCCCAGTAGTACAGGCGTATATTTAGCTGCCGCCCCACCGGTGATCGACATGGCTTCGTTGACCGTCTCCACCTGTCGCAGTTCCAACAATTCCCCAGGTAACATACTGGTATCGCCGCCGTCATCGATCCGCACCTTAGAGGTCATCTGACGCACGATCACTTCAATATGTTTATCGGCAATATCGATCCCTTGGGATTGATAAACCGACTGTACCTGATCGACGAGGAACATCTGGGTTTTTTCCAAGGCTTTCAGGGCCGCCTCGTAACTGCCCAGGCTATCCACATAATAATTAAAGAACACCTCTAAAATCTCGTGGGGATTAGCCTGACCATCGGTTAACGCCTGACCCGCATCGATACGCTGATTATCGCTCACCAGGGGGTTTTGACTGCCTAAAAGCGGATATTCACTGATCGTGCCGTCATCCTCGACCACCTTAATATCGACGATCTCAGAATCTTGGTACTCCACTTGACAAACTCCCGGCTTGCGTGCCAGGACACAGGCCTCTTTCGGTTTACGCGCTTCGAGCAGTTCTTCGATTCTCGGTAAACCTTGAATGATATCCCCGGTTTTCGAGCGCTCAAACACCAACAGCACCAAATTATCGCCCCGTTGGACCAGATCTCCCTCGTCGATGTGCAGAATGGCCCCCGCCGATACTCGGTAGGGTCGGGCCTTACGCAGACGGATTTCATAGCCAGTGGCGGTTTTGTCAACGGCCAGCACTTGACCGGAATTGGGGGCTAAAACTCCGGCAGCGATCTCAGCTTCGGCGATTACCAGATCCCCAGCTTTGACGGTGGGAGCAACAGCGAGCGGGAGAATAAACTCGTCACGGTCACTCACAATTAAAAGACGGCGCACCGCTTCGCTGCCCTTGCGAATCCCGCGAATTTCTCCAGCTTCCTTACACTGGATTTCGGTTCTGGCCACCACTGCCCCCGGTGGAATTTCATCGCCATCTTGGACGAGAACGCGAGTCTGAATATTACCCCCTAAAGGATCATTATCACTATCTCGACGCAGCACCAGAGATTCGAGAATAACTAACTGTAAACGCTGACAATCCCTGTCCTCAATCGGTTCTAACTCGATATCGGCCGTCAGATGGGAGACCGATTCCGGTTCTTCGCTAGAAATTTCTAGGACTAATTGGGTGCTGATCAGTTGACAACCCTCGACGGATTTAACTCTTTCCCCGTCTTTAAAGAAAATGCGCTGCACCGATCGCAGTTCGATATGTCGTCCTCCTTCTTGGTTAGCGGAACCTTGGGTGGGAGAAGTGGATTGGTCTTCTACGGCGAACTCCTGTACTGGTCGCAGCAGTAATCCCAAACCCTCGTTAGTTTCCACCCATTCCGCTTGCCGCAACTCCTCGATCGTGACTTCAGGAGTCAACTGTGTCCCTGGGTAAATTAACTGTTCTTGGGCAATTCCGGAGGATTCCGGTTCGAGATCCATAAATAACAGCCCCGGTTTGACAATGATCTCCCGGAGGATGTCATTTTTCTGGATGACTTCCACCACACCGCTAGAGTTACAGAAGATGTCTTTAACCACTTCTTCCCCTGCTTCCACATACTGCCCATCTTCCACCTGTAAGAGGGAGATATCTTTATTGACTTCGTGGGTTTCTTCGGGAATCCAGAGGATCGTGCCGCCTTTGGTGATTTCATAACCCTGTTTGCGGCTGCCTTTGGCGACTTCGATATCGACGTATTTAATCATCCCGCCGGTGTGGGTTTGATAGCGATCATCGATTAACTCGGCGACAATAGCATGATTCTGTACCTTTGTCCCCGGAGTGGTTTTCAGCAGGAAGCGCTGACCATCGACCGAATGAATAATAAATTGTTCCCGACCAGCGCTACTTTCCACTTTTACTTCGGCCTGATCCAAAGACACGGAAGCGGTGACGATATCGATTTCCCGGCTATTGGGGGCTAAACGCACCAAACCGCCGTTAGTGGATACTAACTTAGTTTCCGCTAGAACATCCCCCACTTGTACTTGATCGCCGTTACTGACCACGGGTTCAGCCCCGGTTGGCAAGTTATACACTTCTCCGGAGAGAATCCATAGTAATCCCCCCCGTTGGGCGATGCGGGTGGTATTGCCTTGGCGATCGGTTTTTTCCTCTGGGACTAATTGCGAGAATAGCACCTCGCCGGCTAAGTCACTGGTTACGTCTTTTGTGGCTTTTTCCGTGGATTTTTGGACTTTATCGGAGGTTATTTCCGCTAGTAACTGTTCCTCGCTTACCGTTGCCCCATCGGTGACAAATAGCAGTGATCCCGGAGTCAAAGAGTAGGTGACAGTTTCTTTAGTTTTATCCTTGGGTGTTAATTTAATTTCCCCCGGCGCCTCCACCTGGTCCCGTTCATCCCCGTGGCGAGTTCGCACGTTACGGATACTTAACCCCGGCAGAAAACGCACGGTTCCCTCGAAGGGACTCCGCACTTGCCGGGCCACTTCTCCGGTAAATACGCCCCCAGTGTGGAAGGTACGCATGGTTAACTGAGTTCCCGGTTCCCCGATCGATTGGGCTGCAATAATCCCCACTGCTTCCCCCATATCCACCGGATGACCGTGGGCCAGACTCCAACCGTAACAGGTTTGGCAAACTGAGCGGGCTGCTTCACAGGTTAAGGGGCTGCGGACTTTGATTTTATCGACCAGTTTGCCCAGTTTTTCGGCGGTTTCATCATCGATAATCTGGTTGCGGGTGGCGATCACTTCTCCCTTGACCACCACATCTTCGGCCAAGGAACGACCTAATAGGCGATCGCTTAAGGGAATTAACACGCGATCGCCATCGGTCATAGCAGTTAATTCGATGTAACGATTGGTGCCACAATCTGCCTCGCGGACGATGACATCTTGGGACACATCCACTAGACGACGGGTCAGATAACCGGAATCTGCCGTCCGTAGGGCGGTATCAACTAAACCTTTGCGCGCCCCGTAGGAGGAAATAACGTATTCGGTAACGGTCAATCCTTCCCGGAAGTTAGTCTTAATCGGGAGGTCAATAATTTCCCCCTGGGGATTAGCCATTAATCCCCGCATTCCCACTAACTGACGCACTTGGCTCATATTGCCCCGCGCCCCGGAGAAAGCCATCATATAGACGGAGTTGAGGGGATCGGTCACTTGGAAGTTGCGAATTACTTCATCTTTAAGCGATTCAGATGTACTATTCCAAGTATCAATTACTTTTTGGAAGCGTTCCACTTCGGTGATTTCCCCGCGCACATAACGCTGTTCGGTTTGCCGGATTTCCTGTTCGGCACTTTCGATCATTTGTCGTTTAGCCGGCGGTACGGTTAAATCATCCACACTAATGGAAACCCCTGCTTTGGTAGCGAAACGAAACCCGAGGTTTTTCAATTCATCGGCCATTTGTGAACAGCGCGCCGAACCGTAGTTTTGATAGGCCCAAGCGATCAGTTTTTTCAGTTTTCCTTTGTCAACAGTTTGGTTATAAAACATCTCGATCCCAGTAACAAGTAAACAGCTATTAGCTATCAGCATTCAGCATTCAGCTATCAGTTAGAAAAGGGAACAGGAAACAGGGAATAGGGAACGGGGAATAGGCAAATTTTTACTTTACTGTCCTTTTTTTTGCTTTTTCCTGGAAAATTCTCTCCTGTCTCCTGTCTCCTGACTCCTGACTTCTCACTGATAACTGATTACTGATTACTGATCACTGAAATTACACTTCCGATTCTTCTTCCTCAAAGTCTTCCGTGGTTAAAGATTCGTAGGTGGGGCGAGAGGGGGCGCGACGACCGACATCGACCATCAGATCCACCTCCACATCGCGGGAAGTACCATCGGGGGCATTTTCCACCTTGTGAACGGCGATATCGAGGCCGAGGGATTGCAATTCTCGCATCAAAACCTTAAAGGATTCTGGCGTACCCGGGCGGGGAATCGGCTTGCCTTTTACGATCGCATTTAAAGCCTCATTCCGTCCTTGCATATCATCGGATTTTACCGTTAGCAATTCCTGCAAGGTATAGGCCGCCCCGTAGGCCTCTAGGGCCCAGACTTCCATTTCTCCGAAGCGCTGACCCCCCTGTTGAGCTTTACCGCCCAAGGGTTGCTGAGTAACCAAGGAGTAGGGACCGGTAGAACGGGCGTGAATCTTATCATCAACCAGGTGAACCAGTTTTAACATATAGGCCATACCGACGGTAACGGGACGGTCAAAGGGTTCGCCGGTGCGACCATCATAGACGGTGACTTTGCCGGCGTGTTCTTCCTTGAACACCCAATCGCGATTAGGTTTTTTCGAGGCGTTTTCTAGCAATCCGTGGACGGTTAAACGGCTGGCTTCTTCCCCATACATTTCGTCAAAAGGAGTAATCTTAAAGCGCACGCCCAGATTTTCGCCAGCCCAACCCAGTAAACATTCAAACACCTGACCGACGTTCATGCGACTGGGAACCCCTAGGGGATTGAGAACGATATCGACGGGACGACCATCGGGGAGGTAGGGCATATCTTCCAGGGGCAGAATCCGAGAAATAATCCCTTTATTGCCGTGACGACCCGCCATTTTATCGCCCACTTGGATTTTGCGTTTTTGGGCAACGTAAACCCGTACCACCATATTGGCCCCGGGGGGTAATTCATCTCCCTGTTCGCGGGTAAATACCCGCACATCCACTACCCGGCCTTTTTCGCCGTTGGGGACGCGGAGGGAGTTATCCCGTACATCCCGGGCTTTTTCGCCGAAAATTGCCCGCAGTAGTTTTTCTTCGGGGGGTTGGTCTGATTCGCCTTTCGGGGTGACTTTCCCCACGAGGATATCGCTGGCTTCTACCCAGGCCCCGATGCGAATAATGCCGCGTTCATCGAGGTTTCGCAGGGCATCTTCACCGACGTTGGGAATTTCCCTGGTGATTTCCTCAGGTCCGAGTTTAGTTTGACGAGCTTCGATTTCGTATTTTTCAATGTGGATACTGGTGTAGGTGTCTTGTGCCACCAGTCTTTCGCTGATTAAAATCGCGTCTTCGTAGTTATAGCCTTCCCAGGGCATATAGGCGACGAGGATATTCTGGCCGAGGGCGATTTCTCCTCCTTCGGTGGCGGAACCATCGGCGAGGATCTGCCCTGGCACAACTTGTTCCCCTTGATAGACTAAAGGACGCTGATTTAGGCAGGTATCTTGGTTAGAGCGTTGATATTTCTGAATTTCGTACTCGATCTCGCTCTTGCCAAAAATCTCTTTGTCTTCATCCGCCACTTTGATGCGAATCCGGTTAGCATCG
>NZ_JASJFF010001094.1:0-6557 GCF_030065435.1 Microcystis sp. M53603_WE2 | reverse complement strand
CAGCGTCGTTTGTTTCGCTTCGCTTTCGCTTCGCTTCAACCGCGCATTTACCAATGTATCTAACTTCCCTAAGTTTGTCAACCCCTTTTGGCAAAATTTTTTGATCTTTTTTCTATCCCTTGCTACGTAAGCCTTTCAGCCATTTCCCCTTTTTCTAGTCGGGTCTTTTCGTCTAGTAATTTTGTTCTAATTTAGCTCTTGATGGAGGTGACGGGGTTTTTGAGCAAGAGCAAGCTGAAGTATGAGGGGACTTGGTATCATCTCTGGACGACCACCTACTGTTCTGGTGTTGTCTGTTCCCCACTGCCAACTCCAGTGCGGTCTTGAGGGGTAATCTTAGAGGTGGTGATTCGGTAGTAGTGATGGCGGCTTAATCCTTTGCTTTGCTGTGCATTGTAGTCATGGATAAAATACCAAAGGGTTCCCCAACGTGATTCTCCATTTTTTTAGAGAAAGATAGACTCTCTCTCACCAACCGAGAAATCCTTTGTCGAAAGGTATTATTTAATCTTTCAATAGGATTGGTTTGACCAGTTTCTTTTCCGACCGGTCGATGACGTTTACTAGGAATTACTGTCTTATAGGACTCCCAAAAGTCTGTGTAGGCAACCGCGCATTGTCGGTAAACACCTGGTAAACTGTCCAAAAGTTTTTTGGCTGATTGACGACTCCTATCTCCGCGCATAGCAACCAATAATTTCCCGTGTCTTTCTATCAATTAACCGCCAAATATAAACCTTTATCGTCTTAGAAAAAACCAAAGACCACATCTCATCACATTCTCTAACCAATTTACCTTTTGATTTGTCTGAAACCTTTACTTGACGAGGGACAGATGCCAATTTATTGTTGACGTAATTTTGTAACCATGACCAACTTACTCCTGTTACTCTAGCAATTCCTCGTAAGTAAATTCGTTCGAGCAGGAGTTTATCAATTAATTGTTTGGTTTCGTCAGAGACGGTTTTATTAGTGGGATTGATCACAAACGGTTGACCGCAATCTTTACACTGACGTTTCGGCTTGCCATTATGTGTAGAACCATTTTTGATGGTATGATAAGAACCACATTTAGGACAACAAGATGTTGAAGTTTGTGAATCTTTTGTCAGAAGACAATGTTCTAAATCTTCATCGTAATTTAACCAAAGTTTAATTATCCAAGAGAAGATATTGATAAAAATAGCAATCATAAAAAGCAAATCCCCAACATTTATCAAGCAATTATTTTTATTAGTAAATATCCTACACGACTCAGTCCAGATAAGCAAGATGGCTTACCACTACTACCGAATCACTACCCCCTTTTCCCTTCTCCCCACTTCCCCATACCTTTGAGAGAGGATTTAGTATTACCGGTAACAGCAGCTACCCAATTTTTTTTGGTATTTGTTATGCTGATTGTTAACAATTTGTAATCTTTGGGAAAGTTCCTCAATACTGCATGGTCGTTTCTGCTACAATTCCACCCCTAGCTCAAGATACCCTCGCCCTGAAAGCGGTGTGGGCAAATGTCGGCTATGATAGTTGTCCCTACCATTACAATTTCCATCTTCATACCCATTGCTCCGATGGTCAAATGAGTCCCCAAGACTTGATGAGACAAGCGTTAGACATCGGACTAAAAGGATTAGCAATTACCGATCATCACTCGATCGAAGGTTATCGACAAGCCCAAATTTGGCTAGAAAATCAGCATTTAAAGGGTTCTCTACCCCATCTCTGGACAGGGGTAGAAATTACGGCGAATCTCTTAGACACAGAAGTGCATATTCTTGGCTATGGTTTCGATCCCGCTCACGTCGTCTTGACTCCCTATCTGCAAAGAACCAAACCAGAAGGAGATCTGGCTTTAGCCTCTAGAGTCATTAACAGTTTACAGCAAGCGGGGGCTTTAGTGGTTCTGGCTCATCCCTTTCGTTACCATCGCCCCGCTGCCGATTTAGTGGCGGCGGCGGTAGAATTGGGTATTGATGGTATTGAAGCTTTTTATGCCTACGGCAATCCCAAACCCTGGCTACCGAGTCAACCGGAAACCGAACAAGCACTCGCTCTTAGCCGTCAGTACCAATTATTCGCCACCTGTAGCACCGATTCCCACGGTAAATCTTTATTACAGCGCATTTAGCCTGATCCCGGGATTAACGGTAAAATACCTAAATTGACTAAACTCGATCCTTTCTCGATCGAGTGTTAGTTTTTTATGGCCGTTGATCAGTGATCAGTAATCAGTAACCAGTGAAAGAGCCTAAATTTGTTGAAAATTGAAAACTTAAACCTGATAACTTAAAACTTAAACCTGATCACTGATAACTGATAACTGATAACTGATAACTGATAACCCCCTGAATGAAAGATTTATTCCTTGACACTTGCTGGTTAATTCCCATTTATGGCTTAATTGGTTCGATTTTAACCTTGCCTTGGTCTTTAGGCATTATTAGTCGCACCGGTCCGCGGCCGGCCGCTTATATTAACCTATTGATGACCGTCTTAGGATTAATACATGGATCGATCGCTTTTAATCAAATTTGGCATCGAGAGACGATTAAACTGGCTTTTGAATGGGTAAGAGTGGCCGATCTTAGTTTATCCCTTTCGATCGAACTTTCTCCCGTCAGTTTGGGGACGCTGGAACTGATTACCCTCATCAGTCTCCTGGCCCAAATCTATGCCCTTGGCTACATGGAAAAGGACTGGTCTTTGGCAAGATTTTATGGCTTAATGGGCTTTTTTGAGGCAGCTTTGGGGGGAATTGCCCTCAGTGACTCCCTACTATTCAGTTACGCTTTCCTAGAGATGTTAACGGTCTCTACCTATCTCCTCGTCGGTTTTTGGTATGCTCAACCTTTGGTAGTAACCGCGGCGCGAGATGCCTTTTTAACCAAGCGCGTCGGCGATATTATTTTATTGATGGGTTTGGTGGCTCTGTCCAGTTACGGAGAAGGATTGAGTTTTTCTCAGTTAGAAAATTGGGCAGTAAATAACCCTGTAGGACCTCTAACGGCGACTTTGTTAGGATTAGCCCTTATTGCCGGTCCAACGGGTAAATGCGCCCAATTTCCCCTGAATTTGTGGCTAGATGAGGCGATGGAGGGACCAAATCCAGCCGGAATCATGCGGAATTCGATCGTGGTTTCGGCGGGGGCCTATGTTTTAATTAAGCTGCAGCCAGTGTTTACCCTATCTCCGATCGCAGCCAATGTTTTAATAGTGTTGGGGACAATGACGGCAATCGGTACTTCTCTGATGGCCCTATCCCAAATTGATATTAAACGGGTTTTATGCCACTCCACCAGTGCCTATCTCGGTTTGGTCTTTATTGCGGTGGGATTAGGTCATGTGGATATCGCTTTACTAATTTTATTCTCCCATGCGATCGCAAAAGCCTTATTGTTTATGAGCGCAGGAGCATTAATTCTCACTACCAGTAACCAAAATATCACGGAAATGGGGGGAATTTGGGCAAGAATGCCCGCTACAACCATGGCTTTTTTAGGGGGTTCCGCGGGGATGACGGTTTTAATGCCCCTGGGGATGTTTTGGACGTTAAAACGGTGGTTAAGTGGTGAATGGGCGATTCCTTGGTGGTTATTAGCGGTTTTAATCTTTGTTAATTGTCTTAGCATCGTCAATCTCACCAGGGTATTTCGTTTAGTCTTTTTGGGACAAACCCAAAGTAAAACCCATCGCACCCCGGAAGTGGCTTGGCCGATGGCTTTGCCCATGGTATCATTGATTTTAATCGCTTTATTGGCCCCGATTATTCCCCTACGTTGGGATTTTTGGCTATCTTTCACCAATCCTCTCCTTAATAACCAGAGTTTTACTATTGTCTGGGGTTTTCCCTTACTGATGGCCTCTGGAGTAATTGGCCTAGTTATCGGGTTAACGGTAGAGTTAAGACGAGCTTGGGCCAGACCGACTGGGTTAATCCTGCGATTCCTGCAAGATTTGTTCGCTTATGACTTCTATCTTGATCGCATCTATCAGTTTACCGTGGTTTTAGCGGTGGGCAGCTTGTCCAAAATTACCGCTTGGCTCGATCGTTATATTATTGATGGTCTGGTTAATTTGGTCAGTTTAGCGACGATTTTTAGCGGCAGTGCCTTAAAGTATAATGTTTCTGGTCAATCACAGTTTTATGTCTTGACTATTCTTTTGGGAATAGGGGGATTAATCTGGCTCTTATTAAACGGTCAATGGTCACTGATAACTAATTATTGGTCATCCCTGTTGACTCATTGAACCTCTATGTATCGCTCCCTAGTCTTCCGGTCGCGGACTAGGGAGTGAAAGCAGCGGGATGAACATGATCAACAAGGACAGACGGTTAAAATCGGTCTTAGCTTAAAACCCCACACCCTGCCCGCGGGAAAAACTTTTTCAGCAAGCCCTATTTGTGTTATGATGGGTTGGTCAAAAATGCTGGTGTAGCTCAGTGGTAGAGCAGCTGATTTGTAATCAGCCGGTCGCGGGTTCAAATCCCATCACCAGCTTCAATCTCTCACTCCCAATCGAACTTTAAAAAACCTACTTCCCACTTCCCACTTCCCACTTTCAAACCGAAGACCCCTGAACGGAAATTTAAGCCGGACAAAACCATTCTAGGGACTGGGGTTCGCAACTGTGGCACACTAGAGAGTATAACTGAATTGACGGTAAGCCCTTGACTAATCAAATTACCCCTTTCGACCCCCTTCACAACCACGACGAGACGGGCCATGACCACGAGTCAAAAGGGACTCCCCACGTCCATAGCGAAGCTTCCCTGAAGCAAATTATGAACCGTCTCTCGCGGATCGAAGGACATATTCGCGGCATCAAGACGATGGTATCGGAAAATCGTCCCTGTCCTGAAGTTTTGATGCAAATTGCCGCTATTCGCGGGGCGATTGATCGTGTCGCCAGAATTATTCTCGACGAACATCTGAGCGAATGTATTGCCCGGGCCGCCCTGGAAGGTAGTATCGAGACAGAAATTGAAGAATTAAAGGCCGCCTTGGCTCGCTTTTTACCCTAGATTGTGCTATAATGAGAAGTTGGCATTTTTTAGGCAGAGAGCAATTAGAGGAGGTGAATTAGGTTAATGACCCAAGTGGTAGTTGGTCAGAACGAGGCGATCGAATCAGCCCTGCGTCGTTTTAAGCGACAGGTAGCGAAAGCGGGAATTTATGCGGATATCAAAAAGCATCAATTTTTTGAAACCCCTCAAGAAAAGAGAAAGCGTAAAGCAGTAGCCCGGAGACGACAAAGAACCCGTCGTCGTTAAAATTAGCCAAGTCAGAAGTCGCTCGAAAGCTTCTGACTTGCTTTTATTTTAACCTCTGTTTTGGGGGTTGGGAAGCGGGAAGTGGGGAGTGGGAAGTGGGGAGAAAAAAGCTGATAAGATAAAGTTTAGCCCTCGATCGAGTTCTAGTGTTTTCATGGTTTTACAACTGCGCGTCTATGTTCCCGAACATCCTCTGGTTAAGCATTGGTTAGCGATCGCCCGCGATCAAAATACCCCCTCGGTACTGTTTAAAACAGCGATGACGGAACTAGGGCGCTGGTTAACCTACGAAGCAGCCCGGCAATGGTTGCCGACCCTGGAAACTAGCGTTAAAACCCCTCTAGCGGAATGTCCCGCTACTTTTATCGATCCTAGCGTACCGATGGCCGTAGTCCCGATTTTACGGGCAGGATTAGCCCTGTTGGAAGGGGCGCAAAGTCTTTTACCCCTAGCTAGTACCTATCATCTCGGTTTAGCCAGAAATGAGGAAACCCTAGAGGCGAGTTGTTATTTAAATAAATTACCGGCCAGTTTTGATCCGGCCACAAGAGTCTTAATTCTTGAACCGATGTTAGCCACGGGGGGATCAATTTCAACAGCAATGGCAGAAATTACCAGCAGAGGCGTTGATCCTGCCCTGATTCGCCTGATTTCCGTGGTGGCTGCCCCGCCGGCTTTACAGAAATTGAGTCAAAATTATCCCAGCTTGAACATCTATACGGCTATTATCGATGAAGGATTAAATAGCCGCGGTTACATCGTGCCGGGGTTGGGCGATGCCGGCGATCGAGCTTTTGGAACCTATTAGGAGAAAAGGGGATTATGAGTCAGCGAGATGGGTTTACGGGCGGTTTTTTAGCCGGTGCGATTGTCGGTGGTTTAGTGGGCGGTGTTTTGGGGACAGTGTTGGCTAATCGCAGCCGTCGCGGTTTAGGAGATGGGGATAATCAAGCTTTTTTAGAGGAGATCCGCAATGGGCGCTTGACTCCAGAGGAAGGCATGGAAGTGGCCCGCCGCAGTTTAGAAGATAAAATTGCCCAGTTAAATCTAGCGATCGATGATGTGCGTCAACAGTTAGGATCGGTACAGGAAAACGGCAGCGATCATTAAAATAGGGCTGGCCGAATAAATCTAAAAACCTTGTTAGACCTCGACCTAATTTAATTAGGGTCTGCTGAAAAAGTCATTGAAAAGTACAGGTCTCTTAATCAATGATTTCACCTAGCTACAAGCATAAGCTTTAGTTGTTGATTAATTTTTAAGTTATAACTTATCCTAATCATTG
>NZ_JASJFF010000954.1:0-10411 GCF_030065435.1 Microcystis sp. M53603_WE2 | reverse complement strand
TGAAATGGGGCGAAAGTCTGTGGACTCTGTGTAAGACAGTACATGGTTTTTTAACTGTGGTATGCGACGGTGGTGGAAGCAGAAACTTAAATCGTGAGGTTTAGGAATCGCCGCACTTTTAGGGCGGCGAGGATGTCAATACTTGATCTCCTGTAGATTTCTGCACTATCTACAAAAATAGTACCCAACTTATAATACAGAAGTAGGCATTGGGAATGGATGATGGCTAATAGCGAAAGTGAAGAGCGGCAGATAGCTTTGGCAATATACACAAATATTAGTCCCGTCCGCTGTCCGCTCGACTGCGCTGTTATGGGGCATATTCATCGATTACCCCAAAATTACATCCGTTTCAGCAACTCATCATACCCCCCTGATTTTTTAGGGCTGCCCGGCCAGTTCTGACTCTAATTTGGCCAGAATCTGGGGTTTAAGTTGCTCGATTTTCTGTTTTAACATCCGCTTGCTAATTTGCGGGTTGCCACCCTGGCCCGATTGACTATCTGTCACCCATTGCTGCAAAATTTGGCATTGATTGGCGGGAATATTAGCGTTGATCACATTTTCACAGATGTTGCTGCCTTCGAGGGGGAAAAATAAAATCCAGTATTGACCGGCTTCGGCGAGGGTTTTGGTCATTTTTTGACCTTGAGGGGTTTTTAAGTCCAAATAACAAGGCAACCAGAGGGGGCCCCATTGACGATGATAGAGGACAGTAATCCAGAGAATCATCGGGTGAGGTGTGGGTAAAAAGAGGAATTGATTATAACGGACACTAGCAACCCGGACGGCGATATCTTCTCGATCCAACATTACCCATAAACCGGGAAAAACGCCGTCAGCAGCCTGGAGACAGCGTGAGAAGACAATTTTTTGGCGCGGTTTATCCTCGGGCCAACTGGACTTGACACAGATATCCCTCGCATTAGCAGCAGAAACAATGGTTTGATTTAAATCACGAGGGGTTTTGATTTTGCGGGTGTAATCGTCGGTTTTTTTGACTATTTCATTTTTGACTAGGGGTTCAAGTCGTTCGAGACGTTGTAGTATATCTGTAACACTTGACGGGCGATCGCTGGGTGCTTTGGCCAAGCAGCGCAGGATTAACTGTTCTAATTCTGGCGGTAATTGCAAGCTAGAATTAAAGGAACGGGGTTCGGCGTAGTGGTGAACCTCATACCAACCGCCAAAGGAGGGATTATCGGGAAAAATGGGCGTTTCTCCCGTGATCATCTCGTACATCATAATCCCAAAACTGTAGATATCAGAACGATGATCGAGTTCTTTACCTTCCATCTGTTCCGGGGAACAATAGGCTAAGGTTCCCATAAACGATTGGGTTTGGGATTCTCCCGATTGGATGAGTTTAGCGATGCCAAAATCGAGAATTTTCACCAATTCCCCCAATCCCGAATCCTGAATCACGATAATATTGCCTGGTTTGATGTCCCGGTGAATAATCGGACAGCTCTCGCCTTGGAAGATAATACCCTTATGGGCGCATTCCAGGCCGAAACAAATCTGACGGGTGAGATTGAGAAAGCGCGGGAGGGGCAGCGGCTGATGTTTGATGATTTCACTCATGCTCTCCCCCGGCAAAAATTCCATGACGTAGAAGGGGACTTCCTTGTCATCTACACCATAATCACGAACCTTAACAACATGAATACTTTTTTCGCCTAAAAGTGCCGAAATAGTCGCCTCTCGCTCGAAGCGCTCGCGCATTCTGTTGTTGAGGAGAGTTTGCGAGAGGAATTTGACGGCGACGGTTACGCCACCTAAGAGTTTATCTTCTGCTCGATATACTTGTCCCATGGCACCGCTACCGATCAACTCGACCAGTTGGTATCGATTGGCAAGTAAACTCCGATGTCTAGATTCTGCCGACATAGCTAGGCTACTGTGTTAATTATAGTGAGTCTGGTGGAGAGAGTTTTTTTAAGAACCGCTGCAATTGGTCGGCGATTGAGAGGACTTAATCTTAGAATGGCTTTTTTTCGGTTCTTCGTTACTTGGTATGGTTCGATCAGGGGGCATAAATCGACTAAATCCTTATCTGGCAAGAGACTTAATTGATTAGCTCGTTCTAGATCGAAAACAATTGGCAAAAATTACATAACACAAACCGAAGAACCTTTTTTTCGGACTAAAAGCATCATTGTTAACATATATAGCGGTTCTCGCATCTGTGCGGCACACTTAAACCTTTGCTGATTAAGCTGTTCAGGATCGGGAATGTACCTCTTGTGAATCAGAAACGCTATATTTTCAGGCATTTTTAGTCATTGCCTCTCGGATAATTAATTTTTGGGGGTTGAAAAAATGAAAAAACTAAGTATAAAGTAACATAAAATCTCTAGATAGACAATTTGATTGATTATTATTCGTTCTTGATTGTCCTGACTTGAAAGAGGGTGTGGGGTGTGGGGTGTGGGGTGTAGGGTGTAGGGTGTGGGGTGTAGGGTGTGGGGTGTGGGGTGTAGGGTGTGGGGTGTGGGGTGTAGGGAAAGAAACCTCTTTCATCTGTGGGGGTGAAAATTTTTTCATCGGGACTGCCAAGGGACTCCTAAACCACCACTACAGGCAAATCCCTAACCCCTGTAAAACTTTTTTGCCGAAAGTGACCGATCTGCGTAATAATTCTTTAATAAAGATTTGTAAACTTAAAAATGATTATCCCTTCGCAGTGCTAGAGATTTAATGAGACGACTAATTGCGATCGAAAAAGCTCTGCTCATCGGTCATATCGTATCGATGGCTTTTGGACTAGCGGGATTGTTGCTAGTTTTGCCCCATCCCGAATTTGTGGCCAATTTACCAGATTTTGGCAAAACTGCCTTTGCTTGGTCAATGGCCGGGGGGGGTGTGGTGTATATGGTGTTAGGAATGGCAGCGGTGGCTGTTTATGCCTATCGGACTCTAGGAGTGTGGCACTGGTTAGGATTCATGGTTCCCGCTATCAGTTTATCCCTTTGTAGCGAACTATTAGGAACCAGTACCGGCTTTCCTTTCGGTCATTATCGTTATCTTTCGGGCTTAGGTTACAAAATTGCGGGTTTAGTCCCCTTTACTATCCCCCTATCTTGGTTTTATCTCGGTTTTAGTGCCTATATCATCGCTCGTGTTGGTTTATCCACTCTTGCTATACCCCAGTGGCTACAAAATCTAGGATCGATCGCTATCGGGGCGGTATTATTAACTTCCTGGGATTTTGTCCTAGATCCGGCCATGAGTCAAACTACCATGCCCTTCTGGATTTGGGAACAACCGGGGGCCTTCTTTGGGATGCCCTATGAAAATTTTGCCGGTTGGTTCGGTACAGGCTGTGTTTTTATGACGGTAGCCACTTTAATTTGGCAAGTGCAACCGGTGAAACTGCCAAGTCAAGATTTAACCCTGCCTTTTGTGATGTATTTGGGTAATTTTGGCTTTGCTACGGTCATGAGTATGGGTGCCGGTATTTATCCGCCGATTTTCTTAGGATTACTCACCGGTATTCTGCCTTTAACACTCCTCTATAATCGCGCCAAGGCTGTTGCTTCCGGGCAAACAGTGCCGACAAGCGAAGTAACAACCCTAAAAATCCCCGTTGTTTCGGTGAGAGGAGCCAAATAAGTTGTTAACTGAGATAATTCTCGGTGCATTCTGCCTGGGGCTACTGCTGTCTCAGGCTGTTGCCTTTTTTATCCTTCTTTCCCGTTTGCTAAAAGGGGCGCGTCGTCGTCCTCCCCTGACTCCCCAACCCCCCACCCCGGAGATGTTAGGGACAGTAAGCGTGATTGTGCCGACGTTAAACGAAGTGGCCAGGATTGACGGTTGTTTACAGGGATTGAGTCAACAGAGTTACGAAGTGCGAGAAATTCTGATTGTCGATAGCAATTCCCAAGATGGTACGCGGGAAAAAGTCAAAGAGATAGCGGCAAAAGACCCCCGCTTTCGCTTGAAAACCGATTATCCTTTGCCCCCCGATTGGGTAGGTCGTCCCTGGGCGTTACACAATGGTTTTTTGTTTAGTTCTCCTAAAAGTGACTGGATTTTGGGCATTGATGCCGATACCCAACCCCAAGCAAATTTAGTCGCTAGTTTAGTTAAAGCTGCGATCGCAGAAGGTTATGATTTAGTTTCCCTGTCGCCGCAATTTATCCTCTCCTATCCGGGGGAATGGTGGTTACAGCCGGCTTTATTGATGACTTTGCTCTATCGTTTTGATTCCGCCGGGGTGCGAGAACAAGATCCCGAAAGAGTGATGGCCAATGGTCAATGTTTTCTCTGCCGGCGGTCAGTTTTAGCGGCTTTAGACGGTTATAGCGGGGCAAAAGGTTCTTTTTGCGATGATGTCACCCTCGCCCGTCTAGCGGCAACGAAAGGCTATCGGGTGGGATTTCTCGATGGGGCGAAGTTGATTCGCGTGCGGATGTACGAAGGACTCAAGGAAACTTGGCGCGAATGGGGCAGATCTCTTGACCTCAAAGATGCCTCCTATCAGGGGCAATTATGGGGCGATTTAGCTTTATTAGCTCTTACTCAGGGATTACCGATAATTATCACTCCTTTACTGCTCACAGCTTTGATTTTTGGCTACAATTTCCTGAGTTTAAAAATTGTTTTGACTTTAAACCTGCTGCTGTTATTGATTCGTTTTGCCCTTTTATTGGCTGTCTCTCCTAGCTACTATCGAGGCGAAAAAGTCAATCTATCCTCAGTATTATTTTGGCTATCTCCCCTAGCGGATCCGCTGGCAGTTATCCGCATTTTTGTCTCTGCTTTTACCCGTCCCCAAAGTTGGCGCGGTCGAGTGTATCAGTAATATTTTTTGATATCCGTAAAGAGGTTGATGTACCTTGTAGTCACAATTAAGACGGTCAATGAGGCGAACTCATCAGACCACTATTTACTCCTTCTACATAATAATTGAGGCTCAACTATGGACCCTATTTCTCTGATTCTTGCTGCTTTAGGGGCTGGTGCGCTCGCTGGCGCTAATGATACCGCAGGAACAGCTGTTAAAGATGCCTATCAGGGTTTGAAGACTTTAATTAAGAAGAAGTTTGAAGGCGATGTTCTGGGACAAGCGATGGTAGATGCCAAACCAGAAGAAATCAAGCAAGCTGAAGGTTTGTTAAAAGATAAAATTACCAAAGCTGGTGCTGATCAAGATCAGGAAATCATTAAAGTGGCTCAGGATTTACTCGATCAAGTCAAAGAACAGCCCGGTGGACAGGAGATAATCAATCAAACTCAAACTAATACGGTGAGCGGCGTAACTGTTGGTGGAAACTTTGAATTTAAGCCAGTTCAAGAAGGCAAGAAGAGTTAAGAAAGCGTGAATTTGAATAAGGGTTCGGTAAAATTTGACCACTTAAACAAAGATTAGAAGGAGTGCTGGATTTAGCTGAACCGACAGCCATTTGTTGCATCTCTGGTCCCTAAAACAAAACATCGGAGATGCCACTACTATGAGCCAGTCAATTCCAGACCGTCAATCTCAGGAACAAGATAACCTGATTAAAGATACTAACGTTAGCGGTGATTTAATCATCGCTCCCGTTCAAATTGGTACTAAAATTGAGACTCAAACTGTCCAGATTTCAGTTGCTAAAGGTACGCAGCAACCATTGACTATGAAGTCACCTTATCGGGGACTGAAAAGATTTAATGACAAAGACAGAGATCTCTTTTTCGGTAGAGATAAGTTAATTGCTGAATTATTTGAGATGGTGAATCGAAGCAACTTGAGTTTAGTGTTAGGGGCTTCTGGAAGTGGCAAGTCTTCTGTGGTGCGTGCGGGGTTAATTCCTGAGTTGAAAAAATCTCTGGAGTCTCAAACATTTTATGACTTCATCTTTACACCGAATCAAGATCCCTTTGATTCCCTACATCGGTGTTTACTCATTGAGGAGAAGGATTATCACTTCAGTGAAGCAGAAGTCGAGATTGCCCGAGAAGCAAAGGCAGATACCCTAACTAAAGTGATTGACACCTTAAGGAAAGATGGGGAACGGTGGCTAATTTTTGTCGATCAATTTGAGGAATTGTTCACTATTTGCAACGATTTAGATAAACGCAAAAATTTTATTGCAGGTCTTGTTCAAGTTGCCAAGTCTGGGAATAGTTCTGTCAAGATTGTACTGGCAATGCGGGCTGACTTTCTGGACCAATTGAGTTTCTATCCCGATTTAGGTGCTATTGTTAACGAAAATAATAATATGCGTCTGGTGACTATGATGCATCCAGATGAACTGCGACAGGCGATTGAGCAACCAGCAGCCAAGCATGGGGTCGTGTTTGAAGAAGGGTTAGTTGAACAAATTATCAAGGAACTTGATGGACAAAAAGGTTATCTTCCCTTATTGCAATATACCCTGAATTTGCTTTGGAAAAGTGAATGCCAAACTCGCTGTGCTGATGGTCGCTTTGAGATCGAAGACCGTATCTTAAACAAGAAAAGTTATGCAGCGTTAGAGGGGGTAAGGGGAGCATTGCAAAAGCGGGTCAACGAGATATACCTCAATTTGAACGAAGACGAAAAGACAACCACTAAGCAAATATTTTTGAAGCTAGTTAATGTTGTTGATACTGATTCAGGCAGTAGAGCAGTGAGCAGACGAGCTTATCGAAATGAATTTGTCGGTAAATCAGAAGAAAAGCTCCTCGAAAAGTTCATTAATAAAGACAAGTTGCTAGTTAGTAGTAGCGAGTATTCTAGTACGGAAGAAATGCAAGCGAGTGACAGCAAGCGTCTGAAACAACCTCCAACTCCAACCGTAGAAATTGCCCATGAAATTTTGCTCTCATCTTGGAATGAGTTAAAAGACTGGCTTGAACAAGCAAAAGAAGCAATTATCTTCAAAAATCGGTTGACTGATGAGACAAGACGGTGGCAAAAAATTCGCTTAGAGGATGAGTCTAAAGCTCAGGATGAACTCTTGAAAGGCTATCAATTGGCTAAGGCTGTAGAGTTGAGAAATAAAGAAGGCGCTTTTAAAAATCTTCGTGGCTTAAGACCAGAAGAAAGTGAATTCATTGATGCCAGTGTCAATTGGCAACAGCAACAAGAGCAGCAAAAGAAAAACCGACGACGAAATACCATTGTAAGCCTCGCTACTTTTTCAGTCATTTCTTTGGGGCTGGCCAGCTTTGCAGGAATTCAATTATGGAATGTTAAGGTTGCTAAACAACGCACACAAGAAGAACTTATTCACTCTGCTTGGATAAGCCTTAAGCCATTAAAAAAAAGCTATGAAGAGTGTGGAACTTGGCTCGATTATGGACTGCGCGATCTCTACTGTCAGATCAAGCCCTTTGTTGATTATAGCAAATTAATGGCGATATCTGGCTTACCTATTTTCAAGAAGGGTCCTCATACTAATTTTAGTCTGAACTTTGAGGGTGGCTACGAGTTTGGGCATTACAACCCAGAATTTCTAACATGGATTCAAGAGAAAGTTGTTATTGAACCTGCTGACAGCACATTTAAGCAAAACATCCAACGAGCTTACAATGATAAAATTAAAGTAGTAGCAAGAGCTTTCTACCAAACACATAAAATTTTGTTTCCAACCCCTGAAGGATCTGATGAGTTTAAAGCAATCAAGAGTGAATATCCAGATAAAATTGAAAAGCAAACTCTAGAACGTTGTGACCTTGGAGGACCCGAAAAATGTGGTGGTTGGTATCTGCAAGAAGAGTTTAGATGGCTGGGTGACTATTTAGCCAACCAAAATAAAAATATTTCTGAAAGGATTAATGGGAAAGATAATTATTGGTATCTAGCGAATGTATCGGGAGGTTTTTGGGTTCGGCGCTCTATTGATGGAACAGAAAAACAGTTTTTTGATATCTTGACACAACTTCTGGAAATCTATGATTCAGAGTGGCTGAGTGAACAAAATTTGCTGGATACCAATCCATCTCAATTAAAACCGAGGAATATGATTAAAAAGATGACGCATGACGACAAACTCCCAACAAAATAACGAATAGCCATAACCCTGCTGCTCCACCGTCCTCACCTGAGCTTGTAAACCCTTTAAGGAAAAATCAGGATTCCAACCCGCATATAAACCCACCCCCACCGGCACATACCGGGAAGCTGTCGCCAGTCCCGATCCCGAAAGACTTGCCGCCACCTGATTGGGAGTTTTCCGATAGATCTGTAAGACCACCTCATCCACAATCCCTTGACGCACCCAAGCCAACCAATTTTGATTATATTTATTCACCGCAAAAGAGTGAGGATTAGGCGAAAGACTCACCACCAACTTGGGATTAATCGCCTTGACATGATCGTGCAACTTGCGGGTTAAATTCGTTAAAGCCTGACTTTTATTACCAAAAACACGCGGAACTGCCCAATGATCATCTAACTGAATCCCCGCCAAATCTTTTTCTTTTAAAATATCTTCCATATTCCCCAAAAGATAGGCTTGTACCTGCGGATTCGCCGGATCTAACCAGACATTGGTTTCCACCACCGTCTTCCCTGCGGGCGTTTTTAATAGCCAATCCGGATGCTTTTTGGCAATAGGATCCTTAGGGGATAACATCAAACCATACTCAAACCAAGCAAATGGTTTCAAACCCTGCCGTAAAGACTCCTTAACCGCTGCCCTCCAGGGATTGCTCAACGGCGGCACAAACAACCAATTCGTCGGACGTTGGGAAGTCGGATAAAGCGTTCCCCTAAACCCATAAACACTAAAATACACCCGGTCATAACCCGATCGCGAAAGATGATTTAACACCTCATCTAAGGACGTAGTGTGATGTAACAATATCGTGCCAATATTGGTTAACCAAACCCCCTTCATCTGCTCATTTTCCACTGCCTTTCGGGGAGCCGCTCGGTGAGTAACCAACAACAAAAAAGCCACTCCAGCAACAATCCCAAACCTCTTTAGGTACTTGCTAAACTTAACCATGATTCCCGATTAATCCCACCAAGATATTTGATAATAGTATTAAGTAGGGAGGCCAAATTATTTGTAGGATGGGTTAGCGGTAGCGTAACCCATGCAGGCGTTGGGTTTCATGCTTCAACCCAACCTACGTTCATCTTATATTTAATTCCACCCACCCACTTATTTTAGTCCGATTTTTAATATTCAGTTCATCATCAGCAAGACCTATTTAGTTATACTAAATCCGTTTATTAAAAACTGATTATCAGTGAACTGGGGTATCGGGTGTATTAGGCTCCCCTAACACACCCAGAAAAGATTTTAGGGAAAATTAACCGACTACGCAGAGAATATCCGATGCGTGACTAGCGGTATTCACTTTGTCATCCACATGGCTAATTTTGCCTTCTGCATCGATGATATAGGTGACGCGCTTAGAATAGCCACCCCCATCGACGTCATAAGCTTTGGTGATAGCACCATCGGTATCTACGAGCAATTGGAAGGGTAAACCGTATTTTTCTTTAAATTGTGCATGGGAACCTTGGTCATCCCTGCTCACCCCGAAGACTACTATTTCCTTGTCTTGGTATTGTTCGTAGTTATCCCGGAAGCTTTGCGCTTGCTTGGTGCAGCCGGGGGTATCATCTTTGGGATAGAAGTATAAAACTACGACTTTACCTTGAAAATCCGACAGGGAAACGGTTTTTCCAGTATCGTCGGTGGTGGTAAAGTTCGGTGCGATTGTTCCAACGGTTAAAGCCATAACTCCGATTCCTTTACAAAAGTTAATCTATCTTGATCATAAGGGATGAGGGTCACAAACAGGGAGAGGGGAAAAAGAAGTCAGAGCATTTGTACTAAATTTCCCGATCAGTTTAAATACAGTACAGCTTAGAAGACGAACAACAAACCTCCAGAATTTGTCTTAGGATAATATTTGTCAGCTAAGAGGGGGATAATATGGGGCTATTCTGGTTAAAGGTGAGAACTTTTGGGCAAAATATCTTAATTGGTTGGGGTTTAGTGCTATTAATCGGTTTTTATCACAGTATCAGCGCTAAATCTACCTCATTAATGATTGTTTATCCTCCCGATAATCATCAAACCACGGCCGCTAGAATCTTTTTTATTGGTTCTGCTCCTCCATCGGGTCAAGTTTTGCTCAATAATCAACCGATTCAACGCAGTGCTAAAGGATATTTTGCCCCTAGTTTTCCCCTAGAAGTTGGCGAAAATAATTTCACTATTCGCTATCAAAACCAAACTATTAATCGTCAAATAATTCGTCGAGATACTCAAGCAATTATTCCCCAAGGATTAGCTTTTGCTGATAACTCTCTCAGTCCTTCTGTCCATAGGACGAGGTTAGTGGGGGAATGGATTTGTTTTAGTGCGATTGCCACTCCCCAAGCTCAGGTTTCTGTGCAGTTAGGAGATAAAATTCTGCCTCTTTTACCCCAACCTCAAACCACAAAACTGCCTAGTAATGCCGCAGTTTTAACTAATCT
>NZ_JASJFF010001261.1:0-3187 GCF_030065435.1 Microcystis sp. M53603_WE2 | reverse complement strand
AGCTCAGCATCCCTATAAAACTCAAATCTTGGACTTCCATTCCTGCAAAACCCAATGGGCAACTCGTTCACTCTATTTTGAGGGACAGAAGCGAAATCAATTCTGTATCCTACACTACCGTTTGAATTTGGAATTGCTGACGGTAATTGCTATGATTACTATATGATTTAAAAAAGAGCGATCATATCGTTTCATAGTTTCGTAGGTTGGGTGGAGGAACGAAACCCAACAAATCCACCAGTTATGCTTTGTTGGGTTTTCCTTTGGTCAATCCAACCGACAAGGGGGATTATGCGCCAGAATAATCAATATTTATTATGCAGTATCGAAGGGCAAAAATTGAGGGAGGAACTTACTTTTTTACCCTTGTCACTCACAAGCGTAAAAAATTCTTGTGCGAACCAGAAAATATCTCCCTCTTGCGAGAAGCATTTCGCTACGTTATGCAACGTCACCCATTCACAATCGATGCCATTGTCATTTTACCCGACCACCTGCACTGCATTTGGACTTTACCCGAAGGTGATGCCAATTTTTCCACTCGTTGGCGTTTAATAAAAAGCTATTTTAGTCGTAACTGCGATTCACAATATCACGGAAAAATGACTACTTCGAGAGAGAATAAAAAAGAACAAACTATCTGGCAAAGACGGTTCTGGGAACACTTAATCAAAAACGAGCAAGATTTCATTTGTCATGTAGATTACATCCATTATAATCCCGTAAAACATCGATTAGTTAATGCTCCTTCAGCTTGGGAATATTCCAGTTTTCACCGTTATGTTCAACAAGAAATCTATCAGATTGACTGGGGCGCAAATGAAGAAATCATCTTTCCGACGCAGGTTGGCTATGAATAGAGCGATCGCATTGTTTCCTAGGTTGGGTCATCGGAACGAAACCCAACACCCAACACCTAAATCCGTCTGAATCTTTTTGTTGGGTTTCCTTGGATCTATTGTTGGGTTTCGTGCCCAACCTACGGTAGTTTGCTTGGGTGTATTGTTGGGTTTCGTGCCTCAACCCAACCTACAAAACTGTAGGTTGGGTTGAGCGAATAAATATGTTAAAGAAAACCTCTCAATTCTCAGGAAAAGCGCAACCCAACACCCAAAATCTAAATCTGTCTGAATCTTTTTTTTGGGTTTCCTTGGGTCTGTTGTTGGGTTTCCTTACGTCAACCCAACCTACTTTGGTTTCCTTGGGTCAACCCAATCGACGATAATTGCTATGATTACTATAATCCGTAGTCGTGGTGTTTTATATGCCCAATTAAAACAAACCGAAAAAGCAAAAATTGACCTAGAACAAGCAGCTATAATATTCTACCAGCAGGATAATATGGCAACTTATGAAAAGGTGATGCAACTTTTACGCGAATTAGGGAGGTGACAAATGATAAAAACACCCGTTGATTTATACCGTAGAGGTAATGCTACATCTCCCAGAATGGATCATGTTCGTCCTAACAAAGATATTGCTATCTATGAAAATAATGGGCAAATATGGGTAAAAGAAACCCTTGTTGATGGACAAACACCGGGGGGAATTTCGACCTTTTCCGTTCAGGGAATAGGAAACAACTGGTGGAAACTAGATCGGGGAATTTCTATTCCCAGTGAGCTAGAATTAATTAATGATCGAGGTAATCACTGGTTATGGAAACCCTTATTTCCCATGTCAATAGAAACCTATCAACAAGCCTTAAGGGTAATTGGTGAATTTTTTTATCGTGTAAGTTGAGGTAAACTATGAAAACTCTATCATTTAAAGACATCCAATTTATTATCGAAGCTCTCGAATCCCTTCTCAAAAATTATAGTGACCGTATTCAACAAATAGAAGCTCTCGAAAACTATGAAGATGAAATTTCAGACTTAAGTAATGATTCTCTATTTTTACAAGAATTAATTACTGACTTACAAAATCAACAAACACAAGAATTGGCTCTACTTGTGCCGGAATTTGATTTGCAAAAAATGACTTTACAAACATTAATTAAACAAGGAAAAAACCTGTCAATTGAGGAAAAATTAATCTTAGTGGAATCTCTAACTTCATCAATCCGCGAAGAATATAATCTAATGCGAACCTGAAATGAGAAATCAATGATTACTTATTTAGCCATCGTTCATAAGGTCCGTAGTCGTGGTCTTTTATATGCCCAATTAAAACAAACCGAAAAAGCAAAAATTGACCTACAACAAGCAGCTATAATATTCTACCAACAGAATATTATGGCAACTGATGAAAAGGTGATGCAATTTTTGCAGCAATTAGGGCAATAAGTGGGGGGGTGAGTTATCAGTATTTAGTTTTTTCTAGTCTAGTCTGTTAATTGTTCATTAAAAACCTTCGGGAGGGATGTTATTTTATGACCTTAAAACAACTCATACAAGACAAACGAGAGGATATCCTACAAATTGCCACCAAACATGGTGCTTTTAATGTGCGTGTATTTGGTTCCGTTGCTAGAGGAGAGGAAACCGAAAATAGTGATATTGATTTTTTAATTGATTATGATTTAGCTAAAACATCCCCTTGGTTTCCCGGTGGATTATTAGTTGATTTAGAGGCTCTCTTAGGGTGTAAAGTGGATGTAGTAACTGAAAAAAGCCTTCATCATCTAATTAAACAGCGAATCTTAAAGGAGGCAATTAAGTTATGAATGAAGATCGAGTTTATCTTGAATATATTTTAGACTGTATTGATAAAATTAAGGACTATTCCCAAGGAGGAAAACAGGAGTTTTTTGCTAATTCAATAATCAGCGATGCTATCATTAGACGCTTACAAACTTTGGCAGAATCAACTCAAAGGCTTTCGGAGGAATTAAAGGCAAATATTCCCAATGTTGACTGGCGTAATATTTCTGGTTTTAGGAATATTTTAGTACATGATTATTTAGGGGGAATTGACCTTAATACAGTTTGGGAGGTGGTAGAGAATTATTTGGATGATTTAAGAGAACAGATTTTAAGGCATCTAGAATCAGTTTCTTAGGTTGGGTTGAGCGAATAAATAAGTAGGTAGGCGTTAAAAGTTGTCAGACACCCCCCTTATCAAGCTATCCCTTATAGGGATCTTTCTTAACAATTTTTGCAGTAAGCACTCCAACCCTTATCCTGACTTGATTTCAGTTTTTTCTTTGTCAGTAAGGGTGTCAACAAGGAATATTACAAATTGT
>NZ_JASJFF010000509.1:0-1435 GCF_030065435.1 Microcystis sp. M53603_WE2 | reverse complement strand
GTGCTTTGATGACATCCGAGCCAGACGGCCATTTGCCGTTGAGATAAATTTCCCTCCTGACTAAGTTGGTAGAGCAAGTTTCTTTGTTCTATGTTAAGATGTTGGGGGCTTCGTTTTTGGGTCTGATTTGTTTTTGTTAATGATCAGACAGTACCTGATGAGCCTTTCTTTGTCAACTCTTGAGGTTGATGCGTTTCATTTTTGAATTGGCGAAGGATTATTACAAAATAGTCTAGAAATTATTGCTTGCAATGAGGAAGATGCTATAACTATAGCTAAATTTCGAGTTTTAACTAAAAGTGCAGGATTATCCTTAGGAGATCGTGCTTGTCTTGCTTTAGGTAAACGCTTGAATTTACCTGTGTTAACAGCAGACAAAGTATGGACCAGTTTATCTCTGGGAATTACTATTACTTTGATTCGTTAAAGTTCATCATCATTTGACAAATACTTTTTAACAACTGAAAATTTGGAACTGCATTCAAAACAGTAATAAGGTGCGTTAATGAAATGTAACGCACCCTACAGGATTGGATATCACTAGAGATTAAAACCCACATTCCGCACTTTATGATTAAGTCGCAATAACGCCACCAAGAAAAACTGATTGAACCGACAAAATTTGTTGACATTAGAGAATTTTTACATCTGACTTCACCAAGAATAATTTGACAGAAGCAAGGATCGCTCAAGTTAGACATGGTTAAACTAAAGTGGCCTAATTTATTGGACACTTTTCGGGGAAAAAGTTTTTTCTGGGATTGACTTAAACTGAATTTGCTCAATTTGATTCTCAACTTACTTGGTAGTAATTTTGGCAATAAATCGAAAAATATTCAAGAATATCAAGAATCTCCTCAGTTAAATTACTGATGTGGCTTTGAGCATTAATCTTGACTAAATGAATCCCCTGTAAAATCTGAAATATCCATCTTAAAGTTGGTTTATCTGTGGCTTTACCAAGTTTATTTTTGACTTTTCCACCTTTCCTTTGTAGTTCCCCTCTTAACATTCTTTGTCCCAGACTATATACTAATAAGCATATTCCCATTAAAAAAACCATTGTTTCTATCCTTTTTGGGGTTTTCACCAAGACACTATCTGCTAGAAATAAGGGGTCTTTAATGAATCTAAATCCTCGTTCACAAGATTGTTGTGCTTTATATTCATCAAGCATTTCTTCCGCCGATAGGTTTTCCTTGTCGAGAACAGGCGATAATAAATCTTCCTGCTCTTTCTGTTTCGGCTTTAATAATTTGGCTCTTCTCTACTTTGTGTGATAAGCACTGATTATCATTCGTAGGAGTCTTGCTAGGCAAGGCTTTGAAGACTATATTTCTATAAAATTATCCCTATTCTTCTTCCCTCCACACAGAAACCAGAAGAGCCATAATTTCGGCTCTTCGTTACTTGTTATGGTTCGATAGGGGGGCAT
>NZ_JASJFF010000416.1:0-2903 GCF_030065435.1 Microcystis sp. M53603_WE2 | reverse complement strand
TCAATTAAGTCTCTTACCAGATAAGGATTTAGTCGATTTATGCCCCCCTATCGAACCATACCAAGTAACGAAGAACCATACTATTGACTGATAACTTACCCACTGATAACTGATAACTGATAACTGATGCAAGGCTGACGGCTAATATTGATATCGCTCGCGATTTAAGACTAGGGTGGCATTTTTAGCGACAAAATCGATAATTTTTTTGGCCACATCCACACCGGTGGCCGCTTCTATTCCTTCTAAACCGGGAGAAGAATTGACCTCGATAACCACAGGCCCGTGATTGGACCGTAATAAGTCCACACCCGCAACCCGTAAACCCATGGCTTTAGTGGCCCGTATAGCCGTACTGCGTTCCTCTGGGGTTAATTTTATCTTTTCTGCTTTGCCACCGCGGTGAAGATTAGAACGAAAATCCCCTTCGGCCCCCTGTCGCTTCATCGAGGCTACCACTTTTCCATCGATGACAAAACAGCGCAAATCTGCCCCACTGGCCTCTTTAATGTACTCTTGTACTAGAATATTAGCTTCTAATTGCCGAAAAGCTTCAATAACTGACTTGGCTGCTTGGTCGGTTTCCGCTAAAACTACCCCAATACCTTGAGTTCCCTCTAATAATTTAATCACTAGAGGGGTGCCGCCGACGGTTTCGATTAAACCATCGATATCTTGAGTTGCGTGAGCAATTCCCGTCACCGGTAAACCTATCCCTTCCCGAGCGAGGATTTGCAGACAACGCAATTTATCCCGCGACCGGGAAATTGCTTGGGAGTCGTTGGCAGTAAAAACATTCATCACCTCGAATTGTCGGACGACTGCGGTTCCATAGAAGGTTTTTGAGGCGGCAATACGGGGGATAATCGCATCGAAACTCTCCAAGGGTTTACCGTTATAAACAACCGTGGGTTTATGGGAGGTGATGTTCATGTAACAGCGCAAATAATTGATCACTCGTACCTCATGGCCTTGAGCTTCTCCCGCTTCTTTCAGTCGCTTGGTGGAATAAAGAGAAGCGTCTTGCGATAAAATAGCGATTTTCATAAATTTTCGCTTAAATATTGCTTTGACAACTGAATAGCTCGTTATCCCCTAATATTGGCTTTTTTGGCTGGCAACTCATAAAATTTCTGTTCTCGATCGAAGTCCATCGATCATTATGGCGCTGACAGTTCCCTTTGAACAGTTGGGTTAAATGAAAAGTAAAAAGGATCAAGCTTAAGACTAGATTTGTTTTTGTCGTCAGGCTAAGTTTAAGTAGCTGGTTATAATTAAATGAAAAATGGATTTTGCCTTTAATCCCCCCTTAATCCCCCCTTAATAAGGGGGGTGCCGATC
This sequence comes from Microcystis sp. M53603_WE2, assembly GCF_030065435.1. Lineage (NCBI taxonomy): Bacteria > Bacillati > Cyanobacteriota > Cyanophyceae > Chroococcales > Microcystaceae > Microcystis > Microcystis sp. M53603_WE2. The sequence continues at coordinate 1,562 of NZ_JASJFF010000416.1, read as the reverse complement.
CCCCCTGCCCCCCTTGATAAGGGGGGTGCCGATAGGCGGGGGGATCCCCCTTGATAAGGGGGGTGTCTGAAAACTTTTAACACCTACCTACTTAAGTTATAGTTTTAAGTATTTAATTGACTAACAAAGACTAGAGAAGGAGCAAAGGGAAAAAATGTCAATTAATCAATACAATTTTGTCACGGTTTTGCTACTAGGGATGATCGATCGGCTAGAATGATAAGGTGATCAACGATAATAATTATGACTTTACTAGCGAAATCTTTAGAGGAACTGACCGACTGGGTAAAAGACCAGGGACAACCCGCTTATCGGGGTAAACAATTACACCAATGGCTATATGAAAAAGGGGTGCATTCTTTGGCGGATATTTCCGTATTCCCCCAAGAATGGCGCAGCAAGCTGGCGGATTATCCTATCGGTCGTTCCCTTATACATTATCGCAGTGTAGCACCCGATCGCACTCGTAAATATCTGCTAAAACTGGCGGATGGTTTAATTATCGAAGCGGTGGGAATTCCTAGTGAAAAAAGATTAACAGTCTGTGTTTCTTCCCAAGTGGGTTGTCCGATGTCCTGTGATTTTTGTGCCACGGGAAAAGGGGGTTTTACTCGTAATTTAAAAGCGTATGAAATCGTTGACCAAGTGTTAACAGTACAGGAGGATTTTCAGCAACGAGTGAGTCATGTGGTGTTTATGGGGATGGGGGAACCTTTATTAAATATTCCCGAAGTGGTGACAGCGATTCATTCCCTGAATCAAGATGTGGGTATCGGTCAGCGTTGTTTAACGATTTCTACGGTGGGATTACCCCATAAAATCAAGCAACTAGCAGAACATAATTTACAAGTAACTTTTGCTGTTAGTCTCCATGCTTCTAATCAACAAGTTCGAGCTAAATTAATCCCCAGTGCCGACCATTATTACCTAACTGATTTGATTCAAGACTGTCAGGAATACGTTCAAATCACGGGACGAAGGGTGACATTTGAATACATTCTTTTAGCGGGAGTGAATGATTTACCCGAACACGCAGGGGAATTAGCCAAACTGGTGAAAGGTTTTCAATCTCACGTCAATTTAATCCCCTATAATCCCATTCAAGAGGTGGATTATCAACGGCCTGATGAAAAGAGAATCAGAGCTTTTAAAACTATTTTAGAACAGGAAAAAGTCGCCGTTACTGTCCGTTATTCGAGAGGTTTGGCAGCCAATGCGGCCTGTGGACAATTGCGAGCGAGCGTTATGGTCAAATAAACTTGATTTGTTTACTACTCTATCATCAGTTTTCTCTGTTATAATTAGAGTAACAGAGGAGTGTTGGTTGTGTTGTTTGTTAATAATTGTAAAATTTAATCAAGATCGGGATGGTTATCGGGCAACACCTCAACGGTGGGGGCAAGTAACTGTTAAGTGTGCTTCTTTAACTAGGGCTTGCTGAATAAATCTAAAAACCTTGTTGGATAAGGCTTTTAGACTTTTTTGACCTCAAAAAGTGCCGACCATTGGAGGGATCGGGGGTAAAATTCAGGTACTTTTTCCCTGAAAATTAGGTAACTGAC
>NZ_JASJFF010001268.1:0-2186 GCF_030065435.1 Microcystis sp. M53603_WE2 | reverse complement strand
GGTTACAGCGATTTTACTGAATTTCATGATGGGCTATTCTGTGCTTTTTTGGGCAGCAATGGTTGAAACCCTTGCCACACCTACAAGGTGATCCTAGTTAAGACAGGTAAATTAGTCAATTTCACTGGCAACGATGATCTTTTTTTTGTGTAGTTTGATTGCAAAAAAAAAGTTTTTTTGACAAAAAGCACAAAGTATGATACGAGACTAACGTATTTCTGGCTGCGAGTAATTATTGCAGAGTCGGAGTTGGGGAGAGGGGAGAAGGGAAAGGGAAGTGGGAAGAATAAATAAAAGCAATCTCCTGAATCCTGACGACTGGCTCCTGGCGACATCGGCAAAATTAGACAAAAGGATTGATTTCAGGGATATCATCGATCGAGGGTAACTCTATTTGGCCCGCTCGCTCTTGTCTAAGATAATAGGGACAATGAAGCTGACAATCGGGACGATGGGGAAAATTAACTAAATCATTTTGGTATGCTGATAGATAGCGATCGAGAGCCTTCAATAAACGGCGTAAATCGCGCCCTGTCTGTTGGTGTAGTTTCTGATTATAGTTAAAAGTAATTTGTTCGGGGCTGTGGGGTAACTGCACAAACCAATAGGTCATCGATAAACTATCAAGAGGATAAGCAGAAGTTTCTGCCAACACATACAGGTAAAGTCTCGTCTGCCAATTTTTGGCTAGTTTGTCGGCATCGATCGGTTTTAAGTAGGTTTTCCAGTCAAAAATTACCGCTCGATCGCTCTCTAATAAAATTAAATCATAGATAACCGTTAATAAATAATTACCCACAGTTAAACTGCGACAATGTTCCGCTTCTCGATTGGTTTCTCCCGGATTTTGGGCAATTGCCGGGGCAGCTTTTAATAGGGCCGTTAAACAATGTTCTAACTGTTCATTTTCCCGTAATAGAGGCGCGATCGGCAGCCCTAATTCCCGCTGCTGTAATAATAGGTGAAACTGACTGCCCCATTCTTGCCGCTGCAATTGCCCAGGGTCAGCTGGTGTGTTAAGTTCCTCTAGATAGACTTTTTGAAATCTCGGTGGACAGGTTTCCAATAGGTTTAAATGACCTTGGGCAAGACGGTAGATCTTAGGCATAATAGGATTATCGTGAATAAAACAGCAGTTAGCCTATTATCGAGAAAACGGGTTTCTTTGAGAAACTATTTAGAAACCCGTTTTCTTGTAATAAATGTTAATTTCTGTTACAGGGGTCTTGAAAAATTTGCACTTGTTGGGCTAAAACTGTTAGGAATAAACCTCTGCTGTTACCGTCATCACTTCTACCCTGTTGCCGATTATTCCTGCTGTTGACGATGTTTTGTTCAATTTTGCTCAATCTGATGGTTTTTGGGCGAATTTAGAAACCGCTTTTGGCACAAGTTATGATGTGGTTAAGGCGACGCAATTACGACAGCAGTGGCAAAGCCGAAATTTTAGTCAACTTCCCCCAATTGAGGTACTCAGTGATGAGGTTTTAGGGACGGCGAATGGTGCATATTCCAGCAGTAAGAATAAGATTTATCTATCAGCATCTTTTTTAAATACGGCTTCGTCAGCAGCGATAATTAACGTAATTTTAGAAGAAATTGGGCATTATGTGGATGCTCAAATTAATCAGGTGGATAGCGCGGGAGATGAGGGGCAATTTTTGCGGAGTTGGTGCAGGGAAATAGTCTGGATGTGGCAACCTTGGAGGTATTGAAAGCTGAGGATGATTCAAAGATAATTAATTTAAATGGGGAAGTAATTACAGTTGAACAGAATAAATTGCTTAAATCTGGCAAGATTATTGTTGCTAATGATGGACAGGGACTTTATGCTATTTACGATCCTAATTTTCAAGTCAATCTAATCACTAATGGTAGTTTTGAAATTGGCCCAGATCCTGATCCTTATTTACCACTTGCCCCTGGTTCTACCGCAATCACAGGATGGACTGTTACGAGGGATCAAATTGACTATGTAGCTTATTGGGTAGATGCAGATGGCGAGCGCTCTCTTGATCTCAATGGTTCGCCTGGAGTGGGTGGTATATACTTTAGACGTTCATAATCTGAGATTTATTAAACTTCTGAAATCGTAGAGTCAGCAAGGAATCCAGTTCTTTTTTATGTTTCAGATGGGCATCATTCAGACATTCATAAATAGCTGAAGAAAAGTCAGAAAAGTTCTC
>NZ_JASJFF010000823.1:0-2366 GCF_030065435.1 Microcystis sp. M53603_WE2 | reverse complement strand
TCGAGAAAAGCCATTTTTGAGCCGTTTTTCTCCTGTAAAAAGCGGTTGAGGGCTGTTAGTAGAATCGTGGCGGAAATCTCGTTAGGATCGATAAAGTTTAGGGCTTTCGACATAGCGATAAACACTTCTTTTTCTACCCTAGGGGGGATGTTTTGTTTCTCTAACCATTCCGACCAAGAATATTTGTCCATCTCCTCGACGTAACTTTGACCTTTAACAATGGCAGGGATTAAACCGAGTCCAAATTTAATTTTTTCCTCCCAAGTTAACATATCATTATTGCGAAGAATGGCAACAATACCGTTAATTGGGGCGGGAATATCTGGGAAGTCAAACCGCGAATAGGTCCCCGGTTTTTCCGGCTGATTGAAGATCATCGAGTGTTCTTTCCACTGTAGGCGATCTTCTATGCCCAATTCTTTGAATAATTGCAGCATATTGGGATAAGCGCCAAAGAAGATATGTAAACCGGTTTCGTACCAGTCCCCATCGGCATCTTTCCAAGCGGCAATTTTTCCCCCTAATACATCGCGACGTTCCAGTACGATGGGCGTATGTCCCGCATCGACAAGGTATTTCGCACAAGATAATCCGGCTAGTCCCGCACCAGCGATCGCAACTCGCATCGTTTCCTATCTACTCTCTAATGTCTTGTCTTTATCACATTCGCCATTATACTTCACATTTCGTTACATTTTTTTTCAGATTATCGAGAAGTCAGGGGGCAGGAGGCGGCTTTGTTCTCCCCACACCCCACTTCCTTGATAACTGCTGACTGCTTACTGGTCACTGATAACTGATAACTGGTCACTGATAACTGATAACTGGTCACTGATAACTGATAACTGATATTGTGATATGTAATTAGCTTAATTCGCTTACCTTTTTAGTTCACGCGTACACCCTCTTCAATCGATCGCTATGACTTTTCCCACTACGTCACCTCAAGTCTCGGAAATAGAGAATAATCGTGCTTGGCATAATTTAACTGGGGAACAAACCCTAGAAATACTGAGAACCAATGGGGAAACCGGCTTAATCGAGGCGGAAATTGTTAAAAGAAAGGATATTTTCGGGTTAAATGAACTAAAAGAAACGGGGGGACGTAGCCCGTTAATGATTCTCTGGGAACAGTTTACTAACATTATGTTAGTGATGCTGATTGCCGTGGCGGTGGTTTCGGCAGTTTTGGACCTGAAAAAAGGGGAATTTCCCAAAGACGCGATAGCTATTTTTACAATTGTTATTTTAAACGGTATTTTAGGATATTTACAGGAAAGTCGGGCAGAAAAGGCATTAGCAGCCCTTAAGCAGTTATCCTCGCCCAAAGTTAGAGTTATTCGTAATGGTAGCACCTTTGAAGTGACGGCCAAGGAACTTGTCCCCGGGGATATCATGTTACTGGAAGCGGGGGTACAAATTGCCGCCGATGGCAGATTATTAGAAGCACAAAACCTGCAAATCCGCGAAGCTGCCCTCACGGGGGAAGCGGAATCGGTGAATAAACAAGCACAAAAGGTTTTACCGGAAGATGCCTCTTTAGGCGATCGCATTAACCTCGTCTATCAGGGTACGGAAGTAGTACAAGGGCGCGGGAAAGTGGCGATTACCAGGACGGGAATGGATACGGAAATCGGTAAAATCGCCGCTTTGTTGCAAGGAGTAGAAAGTGAACCAACTCCCCTACAGCAGCGAATGTCGCAGTTAGGTAACGTTTTAGTGAGTAGTTCCCTAGCTTTAGTGGCGGTAGTCGTCCTTGGCGGTGTAATTCGCTTTGGTTGGCAGTTTTTTGAATCATTCCTCGAAACTTCCCTCAGTATGGCTGTGGCCGTTGTTCCCGAAGGTTTACCGGCAGTGGTAACGGTGACTTTGGCAATTGGAACCCAAAGAATGGTGAGAAGACAAGCTTTAATCCGTAAATTGCCGGCAGTGGAAACCTTAGGCTCGGTAACGACGATTTGCTCCGATAAAACCGGAACTTTAACTCAAAATAAAATGGTGGTGCAGAAAGTTAATACTTCCGAGCAGACAATTACTGTCACGGGGGAAGGTTACGCGCCTATCGGTGAGTTTAATGGTGTTAGTGAAAGTGATCCGGAACTACAGGCAATTTTAACGGCTTGTGTGCTGTGTAATGATGCACTTTTGCAAAATAAAGCTCAAGAATGGTCAATTTTAGGCGATCCCACCGAAGGAGCTTTACTGACGTTAGCGGGTAAAGGAGGACTATATCGGGAAGCATTGGCACCACAAAGCCCTCGTTTAGGCGAATTTCCCTTTTCTTCCGAAAGAAAGAGAATGTCAGTAATCTGTGAGAATGCCCAGTTAGGTTTGGGGGATTCTGCCTATTTAATGTTTACCAAAGG
>NZ_JASJFF010001359.1:0-1670 GCF_030065435.1 Microcystis sp. M53603_WE2 | reverse complement strand
CCTTATAGAGACAGACATTACCGCGATTTTTGTCAATTGTTTGCGATCTAGAGCGAACTAATCAATTAAATCTCTTGCCAGATAAGGATTTAGTCGATTTATGCCCCCATATCGAACCATACCAAGTCCCGAAGAGCCGTAAGTGTGATTGCCTGAGCAGAATTTATTCCGATGAAAGATAATAGCACAGCACCAGTAACTGTTGTAATTGATGCATGAAAAATTAGACGATTCATGATGAATTTTCTCCTTAATTTGATTACTTCAAAACTTTAACAATCGAACTGAAACAGATTACTCTTCAAAAAACTGGCTCTTCGGTTTGTGTTATGCAATGGACGGGGGTTATAAGGGATGGAACCCTTATAGAGAAAGGCATTGCTTCGATTTTGGCCAATTGTTTTCTATCTAGAGCGAACTAATCAATTAAGTCTCTTGCCAGATAAGGATTTAGTCGATTTATGCCCCCCTATCGAACCATACCAAGTCCCGAAGAGCCAGTGTTATTTGGATAGCCGATGGCTCAACCCTAGAGCAGCTGAGGAAAAGGCTGAAAGCTTCCGAGAAGGAATCTGGGAAATTGGCTGGAAGAATAATGATGATTGTTGAGGCATTTACGCAAGTACCTGTGACAGTATGGTCTCATAAAAATGAGAGATGTAACGATAAAGTATGGGCAGAACAATTAATAAATGAGCTACCTACATCAGGCTTGCTAGTCGTTGACCTAGGCTTTTTTAGTTTTCCGTGGTTTGACCAATTTACTAAGGAAGAAAAATATTTTCTTACCCGCATGAGGGGGAAAACATCTTACCAAATAAAGCAATTTTTGTCCGCAGGAAAACTTTACCGAGATGAGATTATTACCCTCGGTCAGTATCGCTCTAATCCTTGCCATTCGACCGTCAGATTAGTCTCAGTTCTTTGGGGAAATACTTGGTATGATTATTTGACAAACGTGCTTGATTCTGAACAACTATCCGCTGAGGAAGTTTGTGATTTGTATAGAAGAAGATGGCAGATAGAAGAAGCTTTTCTCTTAACTAAGCGACTCTTAGGACTGGCCTATTTATGGGTTGGACTCACTAACGGCGTACAAATCCAAATTCTCACTACCTTGATTTTCTATACTGTTCTCACTCAGATAGTTCAAGATGTGGCTGTAGCTCTCCATCAGCCGCAAGAAAAAATTTCTGTCGAGATGGTTTTTAGAAGCCTTTACTATGTAGCGAAGGCTTTCTCTCGGGGCGAAAACCCAGATGTAATCAGCTATTTAGCCGAACGCGCTCAACTTTTTGGACTGATTAAAGCTGAACGTCAGCGACATCGAGAGAAAGAGGCTCTCCATCGACAACTATGGGAACCTCTTCCCTTAAGTTGACACCAATGACCGCGTTCGCCAAAAAGGTACATTATCAAAGCGCAAGTCCCTAAGTGCAAGAGTGTCTATTCTAACTGAGAAGTTAATTTTGTCCTATTTAAGTAGGTAGTCGTTAAAAATTATCAGACACCCCCCTTATCAAGCTATCCATTAGTCGGATCTTTCTTAACAAAAAGAGAAGAAACTTAAAAAAAGGGGAAGCTAGTGATAGGTATAGTTTGGAAAGAAGGAATTAAGGTGGAGTTAAGCAAAAAAAGGGAGAAATGGGCAGCCCAAGAATTACAGTATG
>NZ_JASJFF010001290.1:0-6109 GCF_030065435.1 Microcystis sp. M53603_WE2 | reverse complement strand
TTACGCATTGAATTAGGAGAAATTCAGACGGTTTTAGAAACTCATCCCAACGTTGAACAAACTGTTGTGATTATGCGGGAAGATACCTTATATAATCAACGGTTAGTTGCTTATGTAATCAGAAAAGATACTTTATTAACTCCTCAGGATCTGCGTCGTTTCTTACAGCAGCAACTCCCCGCTTATATGGTGCCTTCTGCCTTTGTCCTGTTGTCGGATTTTCCCTTAAATAACAATGGCAAGATAGACAGAAAAAAATTACCTATCCCCGATGAGACATCAATTATTGAATCTGCTTATATAGCCCCAAGAAATCAAAAAGAAAGCCTCTTAGCTCAGATTTGGCAAGATGTTCTTCAGGTATCCAAAATAGGGGTTAGTGACAACTTCTTTGAGTTAGGAGGACATAGCTTAAAAGCTATTTCTCTAGTGAGTAAAATTCAGGAAAAGTTAGGGCAATCTTTGCCCATTAAACAAGTATTTGCTCATCCTACCATTGCTGAACAAGCAGCATTATTAAGCACTGTTACCCCTCTGACGGTAGCCACTATTCCCCTTGTATCTGCACAAGAAACCTACGAAACATCCCATGCTCAGAGACGTTTCTATGTCTTGCAACAGATGGATCTCAATAATGTAGCTTATCATATTGTTTCCACCCTCAAAATAGCAGGAGATTTTAGCCCAGATGTCTTTGAAAAAGCCATACAATTATTGATTTCCCGTCATGAATCCCTGCGGACATCTTTCATTTTAATTAACGGTGAACCACAACAGAAAATCCTGCAAAATCGTCCTTTTGATTGGGAATTTAAAGACTGGACAAATAAACCTGATGAAGAAATCCTAGAAACGATTGCAAAAGAGAGAAAACCGTTTGACTTAGAGAAAAGTCCCCTGGTGCGCTCTAAGATTTATAAACTATCTCCGAATGAATATATTTTAGAGTTAGAAATTCATCATATTATCTGTGATGGTTGGTCAATGAGTTTGTTAGCTAAAGAATGCTTACAATACTACTCTGATTTAGCCAAAGGATTACAGCCTAGTATAGAGCCATTGCCGATACAATATAAAGATTATGCAGGATGGCAAAATAATCTTTTAAGAAGCGAAAATAATCCCCAAAACCTAGATTACTGGCGGCAAAAACTGGACAATGGACAACTGACCAGAGTTCACTTACCGACAGACTTTAAACGTCCCCAAATAAAGACGTTTAAGGGTTCTCATTTAAGCTGGACATTTGACCGAGAAACGATTTCTAAATTAAGAAAAATTTGTCAGGAAAACGAAATCACCCTATTCATGGCATTGGTAGCGGCTGTCAAAATATTACTGTATCGCTACAGTGGTCAACATGATATTACTATTGGTACAGAAATCGCCACCAGAAGCCATCCTCAACTGCAATCTCTAATCGGTTTATTTCTCAATACCTTAGTTATTCGTGACCAAATTGAACCCGAAAAAGGCTACAAAAATCTACTCGCAAAGGTTCGTCAAACCGTTACCGAAGCCTTAGAACATTCCGATTATCCCTTTGATATTTTAGTAGAAAAATTAGCTGTTTCTAGAGAAATTAACCGCACTCCCTTGTTTGATATATTAGTCCTTCTGCAAAATTTTGATCAACCTGTAGGCTTGGAAAATATACAAATAAAATCTCTAGATTCCCTGACCCCGACCAGTAAGTTTGATCTATCTTTTGTGTTTAGTGAAGATCAGGAAAAACTCAGATTAGAGCTAATTTATAACACCGACTTATTCCAAGAGGAGAGGATGAAAAAATGTCTCATTCACTTCGATAAACTCTTGAATGAAATGCTATCTAACCCCGCCCAACCCGTCAAAGACATTTCTTTGTTATCGGCAGCAGAAACCGCTTTTATTGCCAATTTTATCAATCCTATTCCTCGCTTAGAAACCCGTACTATTATCCATGATTTTATTGACCAAGTTGCAGCCAAACCGGAGAAAACATCGATTATTTATCCAGGGGGTAAATTTAGCTATCAAGAATTACATGAACTAACTAACTTTTGGGCTTATGCCTTAAAAGAATTAGGCGTGGAAAAAGATAAGGTTTGTGGTGTTCTCCTAGAAGGAGATTATCGTCAGTTAATCGCTATGCTGGCAGTATTTAAAGCCGGAGGAATCTATTTACCTCTACGTTTAGATGAACCAGAGGAGCGCCGGCAACGCATGATGATTAAAACTAGCCCCGAAATTATCTTAGTTGCTGCTGAGAATTTAGAGGGGATTAAACCCCAACTATCCGCATTAGAAAAACCGCCTCATATCTTAGTGGTTAAGGCTCATAAAATTCAGCAATATCATCAGTGGAATGGCATGGATTATCAAGAGTTTCCTTGCCAATTAAGCAAACTGCAACCCCTTCTAGCTATGCCGGATGCTGATGATTCTAATTATATTATGTTTACTTCTGGCTCAACCGGTGAACCTAAAGCAATCTTAGGCAGTCACGGCAGCTTACGTCATTTCATTGATTGGGAAAAACGGGAATTTGGCATTAATGAAAGTTGGCGCTGTTTACAAATTGCTCAAATTAATTTTGATGCTTATTTGAGGGAAACCTGTGTGACTTTATGCTCAGGGGGAACTCTGTATATTCCAGAGAGTACAGAGCGAGAAGACTTAGAGCTTTTATTACTGCGAATAGGAGAATGGAAAATTAACTTACTACACACTGTCCCCTCGGTAATGCGTCTATTTTTAAAGATGGGGCGTGGTTTAATTAATGCACATAATCTCCTGAAAAGTTTGCGAATTTTTGTCTTAGGAGGAGAGCCTTTATTTGTGAAAGAACTGGCTGAATGGCATCAAATTTTTGGCTCTCAGACAGAATTTGTGAATATTTATGGGGCAAGTGAAACTACATTTGTTAAGCATTTTTATCGAATTCCTAACCCTAATAATATTCCCTATGAACGGGTTCCGGGTGGTCAAACTTTGCCAGATGCCGCTTATGCAGTGGTTGATGGAAATCGCGCCAGGGCAATAGGAGAAGTAGGAGAAGTGTTCGTTAAATCCCCCTATTTAACCAAAGGTTATTATCAAGATGAAAGCTTAACTCATTCAGTTTTTGTGCCTAATCCTTTGAATGGGGGGAGGGATATAGTTTATCGTACTGGAGACTTAGGCAGACTGCTTCCTGATCTAACTTTAGAAGTAATAGGACGCAGTGACAATCAAATTAAATTAAATGGGGTACGGATTGAATTAGGAGAGATTGAAGATGTCCTCAGTGGGATTGAGGGAGTAGAAAAAGCCTTAGTTATGGCTAATAAAAAGGAGGAATTAGTAAACGTAATTGCTTATTATCAAGCCGAGGATACAGTTCATCAGGAATATATTCGAGGTAAATTAAAGCAACTCTTACCGATTTATATGCAGCCTAGCTTTTTAATGCGGTTAGAAGCTTTTCCCTTGTTACCCAATGGAAAAATTCATCGTCTAGCTTTGCCAAAACCCGAAGAAAATATTACTGACTCAACTAACCAAGTCCCAGATTTTAATCCACAAGAAGCTTTATTAGCTTCCCTTTGGGGTGAGTTATTAGAAGCAGAAGTTAGTAACAGTAATCAGTCATTTTTTGAACTAGGAGGAAACAGTCTGAAGGCGATGCGCTTAGTGTCACAAATCCGTAATCAATTTGGAGTTTCTCTCCGATTACGGGAAATTTTTACCCATAATACTTTAAAAGAACAAGCTGTATTAATTCAATCCCGACAAAAACGATGATCAACTTACCACAATCTGACTCAATTAACCCACTGGAAAAACAAAAATATTACCAAGTCTCTCACGGTCAAAGAAGGCTTTGGATTTTGCAGCATATCAGCGAATCTTCTAGTGCTTATAATATTAGGCTTGCCATGAGAATTAATGGCAAGTTAGATGTTTCTATATTAACAGCATCCTTTCAAGAACTGGTGAACCGTCATGAAATTCTCAGAACCACTTTTGCCAGTGTTGGAGGCAATATTAAGCAAGTTATTCATGAGGAAATCCCCACAGAACAGTTAATCATTTTTAAAGATTTAAGAGCAGAAAAAGATGCTGAACTCTTGGCAGATGATTTAATTCAAGAGTCGGCAAATTTACCTTTTAGTTTAGAAAAGTTGCCCCTTATTCGGGTCTTATTGGTGCAGATTAAGTCAGAAGAATTTATCTTTGGTTTGACTGTCCATCATATTATTGGGGATGCACAATCACTTGATATTATCTTTCAAGAGTTCTTTATATTATACTCTGCTTATACTCAACAAAAAAAAGCTGAATTACCCCCTCTTACTCTACAGTATAAAGATTATGCGGCATGGCAAAATCAGTGGTTAGAAAGTGAAGAAGTTAGAGAACAACATGAGTATTGGTGTGAGGTTTTTTCCGAACATCCCCCTATCTTAAACTTACCGATAGACTTCCCTCGACCTCAAGTAAAATCTTCTCAAGCGGCTTCCTACACTTATCAATTTAGTGAGAGTCTTAGCCAACAATTACAAACCTTTGCAACTCGAAATCAGACGACTCTATTTATTACCCTACTGACTTTCTTTAAAATATTACTCTACCGCCACACCGGCCAACGGGATTTAGTGGTTGGTATCCCTATTTCAGCACGAAATCATCCTGATTTAGAAAACCAGATCGGGTTTTATGTTAACACCTTGGCCTTAAGAACTTTATTACCAGAGGGAGTAACTTTTAAGCAAGTCTTAGGGGAAGTAACTAACACCTGTCTTGATGCTTATGAATATCGTGATTATCCTTTTGATAAATTAGTATCCGCTCTCAATTTAGAACGTGATTTGTCCAGAAATCCCTTATTTGATGTCATGTTTTCTCTACTGAGTAAAGAAAGCAAAACTGTCTTAAAAATTCCTGGTTTGGAACATCAACCTTATCCCTTAAAACCACGGATGGCTCAATTTGATATGACTTGGAGCTTCTTTGAAGATAGTCATAATCTTACATTAGCTATTGAATATGAGCCGGATTTATTTTTGCCTGAAACTATCGCCAGAATGAGCGGTCACTTTTTACAAATTATTGAAAGTGTAATTCAGAATCCCGATTGTAAATTATCTGAGATTAATTTATTAACCCCTGAAGAACGGCATCAATTACTAATAGAGTGGAATCAAACCGAAGTCGCTTATTCTCAACAGTGTCTGCACCAGTTATTTGAAGAAAAAGTTAGAGATAATCCCGAGGCAATAGCTATTATTTTTGAGGGCAAAAAATTGACCTATCGAGAGTTAAATAATCGAGCTAATCAAGTCGGTCACTATTTACAAGAAAAAGGCGTAACTTCAGAAGTATTAGTGGGGATTTTTATTGAGCGTTCTTTTGAGATGCTCATCGGAATATTGGGAATTATTAAAGCCGGGGGAGCTTATGTTCCTTTGGATCCTAATTATCCCCCTGAGCGCTTGGATTATATGATATCTGATTCAGCTATCTCTCTGTTGTTAACTCAGCAATCTTTAGTTCAATCTCTACCAGAAAATTGCCCCGAAATACTGTGTTTAGATACAGATTGGTTAAAGATAGCTAATTATAGTCAAGAGAATTTGACCTCTCCAGTTAAACCAGAAAATTTAGCTTATGTTATATACACTTCGGGTTCAACGGGAAAACCTAAAGGTGTGATGAATATTCATCAAGGAATTTGCAATACTCTAAAAGACAATATTGACAATTATAATCTTAACTCTGAAGACCGCATTCTCCAAATTACTCCCTTTAGTTTTGATGTTTCAGTTTGGGAAGTTTTCTCATCTTTAACATCTGGTGCTACCCTAGTCGTGGCTAAACCTGACGGGTATAAAGATATAGATTATTTAATAGATTTAATTGTGCAAGAACAAGTAACTTGTTTCACTTGTGTTCCCTCAATATTGCGAGTTTTTCTGCAACATCCCAAGAGCAAAGATTGCCACTGTTTAAAACGAGTAATTGTCGGGGGAGAAGCCTTATCTTATGAACTCAATCAACGATTTTTTCAGCAGTTAAACTGTGAATTATATAACGCTTATGGACCAACAGAAGTAGCGGTTGAGACTACTATCTGGTGCTGTCAGCC
>NZ_JASJFF010000356.1:0-1850 GCF_030065435.1 Microcystis sp. M53603_WE2 | reverse complement strand
GTTTCTGGGGTAAAATTCTGCTTAAGATAAGCATCTTTAGCCGGGTTATACACCTCCGTGTCGATGCCGTTGACAATCCCCACCAGATTGCCGGAAATGTAGGACAATAATCCTTCTAAATTTTCGCCATAAATGGGGGTCTGTATTTGACGGGCATAGGTGGGAGAAACGGTGGTGATGCGATTAGCAAATTGAACCGCCGCGGCCATGGTATTATCCCCCTGCATATACCAAGGACACCAAGTCATTTTTTCTAATGCCTCCCGCCAAGGGCCCTGGTAGGCGAGATTATGGATAGTAAAAACGGTGCTAATATCGGGGTCTTGGTGCATCCAGACGGGAATCATGCCCGTGTGCCAATCATGACAGTGAATAACTTGCGGTTTCCAGTAATTCCAAGCGAATTCCGCCGCACCATTGGCAAATAGGGTAAATCGCCAGGCCTCATCTTCGCCTCCGTAGATACTGCGTCCAGAGAAAGCTAGATGACCAAAGAGGTAGAGAGGAATATCCGTATCGGGTAAAACCGTCTCATAGACTAAAAAATCCTGAAACATGGCGAATCCTGACCAAATGGGTTCGGAAGGGATGTCCATTTTTTCCTGGAGAAAACCGTAGTAGGGTAGAAAAATCCGCACGTCATGACCTAGCTGACGCAAGACTTTCGGTAATGCCCCAATTACGTCCCCCATTCCCCCAACTTTGGCAATTGGGGCGGCCTCGGCACCCACAAATAGAATTCGCATACTCTTCCCGCTTTACTTCACGACGACAAGAAATTTTAACAGATAAAACCCCCCTAGCAGGATTTGCCAGCAGGTTATTATCGGATTAGCCTAGATTTTTCTTTCACCAACCAGAGAGCCAACGAGGGGAAAATTAGCTGTTTTGGACATTATTAAGTTTTGTAGCCTTTTTTTGCCGGCTTTTTATTCGGAATAAGTGTTTAAGATTTTGGATGGACTCTACCAAAGAAGACAAAGTAAACTATAGCAATCCTAAATCATTTTCTAAAAACAACTGTATTGATGAATTTTAGGAAAATCAAATTTATGATCGATCATCAATACAAAATTCAAATAAAAATTTGACAATCTTAAAAGACTTGCATAAATACCGGCGTTGTCAAATTGAAAGATGCTCCGAATCAGCTAGGAACTGAAATTACTTTGATAGCAAGGATAGCATTGCATCTTGACAATTAGTGTTTCATGAACGAATAGTGCCGATGGTTGGGCTTAAGTGGGGAACAAGAGTCGCTCGATTTAGCAGTGGAATTAGCCCTACAATCGGCGTTGTCAAATTGAAAGATGCTCCGAATCAGCACCGGAGCATTGCATCTTTCCTCTTCTGATCTGACAACGCCCCCGTTTTCTTGTATTTAGAAAACGGGTTTCTTCGAGAAACTATTTAGAAACCCGTTTTCTTGTATTTAGAAAACGGGTTTCTGCGAGAAACTATTTAGAAAACGGGTTTCTTTGAGAAACCCGTTTTCTGCAAACGCCTATTTAGAAACCCGTTTTCTTGTAATAAATGTTAATTTCTGTTACAGGGGTCTTGAAAGATTGGGGATTGTTAGGCTAAAACTGTTATCAATAAACTTTTGCTGTTACTGTCATGACTCTCTCTCTTTTGTCGATTATTCCTGCTGTTTACGATGTTTTGTTTAATTTCGCTCAATCTGATGGCTTTTGGGCAAATTTGGCCATCGCTTTTGGCACAAGTTATGATGTGGTTAAGGCGACGGAATTACGACAGCAGTGGCAAAGCCGAAATTTTAGTCAAATTCCCCCAATTGAGGTACTTAGTGGTGAAGTTTTGGGGACGGCGAATGGTGCATATTCCAGTAG
>NZ_JASJFF010000494.1:0-1459 GCF_030065435.1 Microcystis sp. M53603_WE2 | reverse complement strand
ATTGCCGTGTTTAGCGGCATTAACTAAAGCTTCTTGCAATCCTAATCTAATTTCTGGTTCTAATTCTTCGGGAATACTAGCGGTCAATAAATCTAAAATCGGACAAAGATACAAGGTGGAAGCGAAACTCATGGTGTTCCAACTTCGTTTGCTTGTTGGCAGTGAAATAGCAATCACGCACTTTACCTCTAGCTTATATTCAATGACTGTTCTCTTACAGAAAGATTAAGGTCTCTTAACCGTCGATCTAGTTGATTGCCATACCTAATGAGTCATGTTTTATCCCTTTTCTGTCTCTGAGATTGATTAGATATTTTTATGATTGATCTACACACCAATCGAGAATCAAGGCCACTTTGAGCGGGTAATTAATCAAAAAAGTAGTTGACTGGAACGGTCTTTAGTATGCTATTATCCTTACCCATTGACTTTTCGACCATAAACGGCTAAAGTGTCGGGTTTTTCCTCCTATTTCATCCTACCATATTCGCTGTTTTTTGTCTAAGAAAAGCGGCGCATTCGACGTGGGGAGTTTGGGGAAAGAAATCAGCTGTTTGCACTTCTAGCAGTTGATAATCGCCTGTTTTACAGAGATATTGCAAGTCTCTGGCTAAAGTTGCACTTTGACAACTGATATAAACAATGCGTTGACTTTGCAGCTGTAACAGACTATCGAGGACAGATCGATCGCAACCTTTGCGGGGCGGATCGAGTAGAATAATGTCGGGTTTAACTGTCAGTTGCGGTAAAGTTTTTTCTACTGCCCCCAAAATAAAAGTTGTGTTGGTAATATTATTTAATTGGGCGTTAATCTTGGCTCGATCGAGGGAAAAGCTATAGGATTCTAGTCCAATCACCTCTTTAACCCGTTTAGCGAGGGGTAAAGTAAAAGTACCGATGCCACAGTAGGCATCAATGAGAATTTCTTCACCTTTAAGGTCTAATTTCTGACAAATAACCGCAAATAAGGCTTCAGCAGCCTCTGTATTAACCTGAAAAAAAGTATCGGCAGCCAATTGATAGGTTAATCCGGCGAACTTTTCGGTAATATAGTCCCTTCCGGCGATAGTTGTGGTCTGAGCGCCAAAAATAGCATTACCTCGCTCGGGGTGATAATTCACGGTTACACCGACTAAATTGGCGTATTTTGCCAGCCATTGCTGCGCCTGTGCCTCAATTCCCTGTAAATTATTATCGGTACTAATCAGGGTTAATAAAACTTCTCCAGTGTGGCGGCCAATTCTTAGGGATAAATGGCGTAATTGTCCTTGGTGGGTCTTTTCATCGTAAATTGACCAGCCTTGACCCTGAATATCCTGTTTTATCTCTGCTAGAAACGGATTTAAAGCCTGATCTTGAATCGGACATTGATTGAGATTAATCAGATGATGGCTGCCGCGACGATAATAACCTGCTTGCACATTGCCGGTGGGGGAAAATCCGAGGGGATAGGTAGCTT
>NZ_JASJFF010000869.1:0-9788 GCF_030065435.1 Microcystis sp. M53603_WE2 | reverse complement strand
GCTCAGCATCCCTATAAAACTCAAATCTTGGACTTCCATTCCTGCAAAACCCAATGGGCAACTCGTTCACTCTATTTTGAGGGACAGAAGCGAAATCAATTCTGTATCCTACACTACCGTTTGAATTTGGAATTGCTGGAGATACTCTCACCCTGTAGAAAATAAAGAATATTTTATTTAGGTGGAATAGGAAGATGAAATTTATCGGTAAACTAATAAATTATCATCACCTAAACCACTTTCTAGCCTAATTAATAGGGCCATTTCCAGTTAGTAATCTCGTCCTTATCGATGCCATTGGTAAAAGCATAATCGAGATTATCGATAATAGCATTTTTCATCCGTTCTTTCACATGACCAGCAGCAGAACCTAATTTTGGCACGCGATCAATGACATCAATTACTAAATGAAAACGATCAACTTGGTTACGAATCGCTAATTCTAGGGGAGTATTAATATTCCCTTCTTCTTTGTAACCGCGCACATGAATACGTTCCTGATTACTGCGACGGTAGGTCAGTTTATGAATCAGCCAAGGATAACCGTGAAAATTAAAAATAATTGGCTTATCAGTGGTAAATAAACTATCAAAATCCCGTTCCGATAAACCGTGAGGGTGTTCACTTTCCGACTGTAATTTAAACAGATCAACCACATTGATAAAGCGAACTTTTAAGTAAGGGAATTCCTCCCGCAGAATTGCCGTTGCTGCCAGGGATTCTTTAGTGATAATATCCCCACAGCAAGCCATAATTACATCCGGTTCATCGGGATTGATTCCGTCATCATCGTTACTTGCCCAATCCCAAATACCGATACCTTTGGTGCAGTGTTTAATTGCTTCTTCAATGGTCAAGTATTGCAGGTGTTTCTGTTTATCAGCAACGATAATATTAGTGTAATCCTTACTCTTGAGACAGTGATTAGCCACACTTAATAAACAGTTACCATCGGGGGGAAGATAAACCCGCACCACGTCGGCACTTTTATTGGTTACTAAATCGATAAAACCGGGGTCTTGGTGACTAAAACCATTGTGATCCTGCCGCCAAACCACCGAGGATAATAACAGATTCCAAGAGGAAACAGAAGCGCGCCAAGGCACATGATTTTTGCAGATATCGAGCCATTTAGCGTGTTGGTTGAACATGGAATCGATAACGTGGGCAAAAGCTTCGTAGGAGTGAAATAAACCGTGACGACCGGATAATAAATAACCCTCTAACCAACCGACTAAAGTATGTTCACTCAGCATCTCCATCACCCGACCATCGGGAGATAATTGACTACCATCTAAATCCTCTGGATAGGTATCGGCTAACCAAGCTTTTTTAGTCACTTCATAGAGAGCCGCTAAACGATTAGAAGCAGTTTCATCGGGACCAAAAACGCGAAAATTAGTCATATTATTTCGCATTACATCCCGCAAAAATACCCCCATCACTCCCGTGTTTTCTGCTTCCACTTGGCCCGGGTGGGTGACATCTACGGCATACTGACGAAAATCGGGCATTTTTAGGTCTTTACGCACCAATCCGCCATTAGCGTGCGGATTAGCACTCATGCGACGATGACCCCTAGGAGCGAGTTCTTTAAATTCTGGCTTAAATTTACCCGTGGTATAGTCAAATAATTCCTCCGGGTTATAGCTTTTCATCCACTCCTCTAATTTTCTCAAGTGTTCGGGGTTTTCCTGCATGGCACCCATGGGGACTTGGTGAGCGCGCCAGAATCCTTCTACTTTATGACCATCAACCTTTTTCGGACCCGTCCAACCCTTGGGAGACCGGAGGATAATCATCGGCCAGGGGTAACGTTTAGCCACTCCTGTGCTGCGAGCTTCCTGTTGATAGGAGCGAATCTGATTGATACAGTGTTCTAGGGTAGCGGCCATTTTTTGATGGCAGTGCATGAGGTCTTCATCCTCCTTACATTCGACGATGTAGGGAGTGTAACCGTAACCGACAAAGAGACTTTCTAACTCGTGGGTCGAAATACGGGAGAGAATGGTGGGATTAGCGATTTTATAACCGTTTAAGTTTAAAATTGGCAGTACCGCACCATCGCGAATCGGGTTAAGGAATTTATTCGAGTGCCATGCGGTGGCAAGGGGACCGGTTTCAGCTTCCCCATCACCCACCACCACGGCCGTAATTAGGTCGGGATTGTCAAAAACAGAACCGTAGGCATGGGAAACACTATAACCCAGTTCGCCGCCCTCATGGATAGAACCGGGGGTTTCGGGGGTGACGTGACTGCCGATGTGACCGGGAAAAGAAAATTGTTTAAAGAATTTTTGTAATCCTTCCTCGTCTTCACTTTTATCGGGGTAAATTTCCGAATAGGTTCCTTCTAGATAAACCGGACCGAGTACCCCCGGCGCCCCATGGCCAGGACCGGCCATAAAAATCATATCGAGGTCGTATTTTTTGATTAAACGGTTGAGGTGAACGTAGGTAAAACTTAAGGCCGGACTCGCTCCCCAGTGACCAAGTAAGCGATACTTAACGTGTTCGGGTTTAAGATGTTCTTTGAGCAGGGGATTATCGCGCAGATAAATCATACCTACAGCTAAATAGTTACAAGCGCGCCAATAGGCATGGGTTTTATAGAGTTCGTCTTGAGAAAGGGGATTTTGTTCTGTTAAGGGTCTTTCTGGTGCGAATACCATGAATATTTCTCCAATATCTATGAAGGATGAGATTAAGAGAGTTGATAGACAATTTCTCCATCGAGAGGGTTAAGTAGGTAGGCGTTAAAAATTATCAGATGCCCCCCTTATCAAGGGGGGATTAAGGGGGGATCCCCACCCCCCTTATCAAGGGGGGATTAAGGGGGGATCCCCACCCCCCTTATCAAGGGGAGACTAAGGGGGGATCCCCACCCCCCTTATCAAGGGGAGACTAAGGGGGGATCGAACCTAAAATCCATTTTTAATTTAATTATAACCAGCTACTTAACCCTCGGTCAGTTTTCAAACTGTAATCAAGAGTCTAACCTTTTGGGGCGCAAAAAACTATTAAAATAAGCTATATTTTGCCAATCCGGCCAGGAGAATTTATGTCAGTCTGGCGGGGTTTTTAAATAGCTTTTAAAGGAAAATTAATGTCTTCTTAACTTAGGGAGCAATAATTCTCAAAAAACTTTTAATTATTTTTTAATGTCAGCTTGTCCTAAAAGGCTATAAAATTGCTTTCTCGTTTGTCGGGAAGAGCCTAATCAGGTTTTCTCGATGCCGGTGGTAGGGATGACTAGGATAGCAAATTGATGATTTTTTATCTTGGAAGGACTGAAACTTAAAATCTTTCTATACTTCATCTAGCGAGCAACAAAAGCTGATTAGCATATATAGTGATTCTCTAGAGGCCAATCAATTCTCAAATTATTTTTTCTTGATCGTGCCTAAGCTTATCGCAGCTGCAAAGGAGTTTTTTTCATGACAAAAGTAAGAGTCGCTATCAACGGATTTGGTCGTATCGGTCGCCTCGTTTTTAGGGCGGGTATCCAAAATCCTGATTTCGAGTTTGTTGGTATCAATGATCTCGTCCCCCCCGATAATATTGCCTATCTGCTCAAATACGACTCCACCCACGGACGTTTTCAGGGTACGGTGGAAGCGAAAGAAGATGGCATCGTCGTGGATGGTAAGTTTATCCCCTGTTACTCGATTAAAGACCCTGCTCAACTGCCCTGGGGTGCAACCGGGGCCGATTATGTGGTCGAGTCCACCGGTTTATTTACCACCGCGGAAGGGGCAGGAAAACACCTAGAAGCTGGGGCCAAACGGGTGGTTATCTCCGCACCCACCAAAGATCCCGACAAAGTTCGTACTATTGTACTGGGCGTTAACGATAATGAGTACGATCCCGCTAAGGATCTGATCGTCTCTAACGCTAGTTGTACCACCAATTGTTTAGCCCCGATCACCAAAGTTATTAACGATAACTTCGGACTAGCGGAAGGATTAATGACCACGGTACACTCGATGACCGCCACTCAACCCACCGTGGACGGTCCATCGAAAAAAGATTGGCGCGGTGGTCGCGGCGCCGGTCAAAATATTATCCCCTCCTCCACGGGGGCAGCCAAAGCAGTAACCCTAGTTATTCCCTCCCTAAAAGGCAAATTAACCGGTATGGCCTTCCGTGTGCCAACTCCCAACGTTTCGGCGGTGGATTTAACCTTTAAAACCGAAAAAGCCACCAGTTACGAGGAAATCTGCGCCGCTATGAAAGCCGCCAGCGAAGGACCGATGAAAGGCATCCTCGGTTATACCGATGAGGAAGTGGTATCGAGTGACTTTATCACCGACCCCCATTCCAGTATCTTTGATGCTAAAGCTGGCATTCAACTTAATGCCAATTTCTTTAAGGTCGTCTCTTGGTACGATAACGAGTGGGGTTACTCCTGCCGGATGTTAGACCTGATGAAAATGATGGCAGCTAAGGAAGCAACCCTAGTAACAGCCTAAATCAGTTATCAGTTATCAGTAAACAGTAACCAGTGATCAGTAAACAGTAACCAGTAAACAGTGAAAAGACAGCACTGTTAATGCCATTAGACATCTCCAAGAGTTAAACAAAATAGTTCTAGGGCTGAAATGTATGTCTTTGTCTATTTAATATTGCTCACTTAATAAGTAGGTGGGTGTTAAAAATTGTCAGATCCCCCCTTATCAAGGGGGGCAGGGGGGATCCCCCCACTTAATCCTCAAATCTGATAACTGATAACTGATAACTGATAACTGATAAGATGAATCCAAAATTTAAAGATATTACCGCTTGGGAACAGGCACAATTATTAATGCAACCGGCATTTATTCGGGTGCTGGATAATCTGCGTAAACAGTTAGAAAATTCCCTCTGGAAAGGAACTTATACAGAAATTCAAGATCCCTATCCCAGTTATCTGCTCTGTTTGACTTATCTCGATCGCTCCGTTACTGTAAATATTTGGGAACTTTGTTTTCAAGTCTGTTTTCTCGATTATCCCACCGATGAAGGAGAGAGCGTCACCATCGATACCAGTCTCCTCGACCCCACCGGTGAACTAGATTGGCAGAGTTTGGAAACGAAAACCGAGCGCATTATTAAGCAATTATTCGCTAATTTACCCCAATGAAAGCAGATTTAGACACGATCAAGGCAGAGTATGCCGCTAATTTTCTGAAAGATTACCACAATGATCCCCAAAGTTTAGCATCCCAAACAATTTTAATCGATCGCTCCGATTGGGGTTTATTAGAATTAAAAGGCCAGGACCGACTGCGTTTTCTCCACAATCAAACCAGTAACGCTATCGATCGCCTGAAACCGGGTCAGGGTTGTGAGACAATTTTCCTTAACTCTACCGGTCGTACCCTCGATTTTGTCACAGTTTACGCCGGCGATGATTCCCTCCTCATCCTCGTTTCTCCCCAACGTCGTCAATTTTTACTGGAATTGATCGATCGCTATATTTTCCCCTTCGATAAAGTGGAAATTAGCGACTTAACCGATAATTTTGCCATTTTTACCCTAATCGGTACTGAAAGCGGGCAATACCTGCAAAAAATAGCCGTTCCAGAGCAGATTTTAACGGGGGTGCAGCATAGTCATTATCTCCTTTCTGACCCCCCCCTGAGAGTGGCCGTCGGCACCGGCTTAGACCTACCCGGATATACTTTAATCGTTGCCGCCGCCGAAGCCGGTCCCCTCTGGGAAAATTTAATTAAAAATGGCGTTACTCCCGCCGATGAGCAGGTGTGGGAATACCTGAGAATCCATCAAGGCCGACCGGCAGTCGATCGAGAATTAACCGAAGACTATAACCCTTTAGAGGCCGGTTTATGGCGAGCGATCGTTTTTGATAAGGGTTGTTATATTGGTCAAGAAACTATCGCCCGTCTCAACACCTATAAAGGCGTAAAACAAAGACTTTGGGGCATAAAACTTAGCCAATCCGTCCCCAGCAATACCCCGATTATTTTAGAAGCGCAAAAAGTCGGTTTACTCACCAGTGTGCTGGAGGATTTTGGCTTGGGTTATGTGAAAACAAAAGCGGGAGGAGAGGGTTTGAAAGTACAAATCGGCGAGGCAACAGGAGAATTAATCCCTTTACCCTTCCTCTCTCACGAATACCCCTTTCAGTGAACAGTAAACAGTAATCAGTAATCAGAACGTAGGTTGGGTTGAAGTATGAAACCCAACGCCCGCCTGGGTTAGTGATAACTCACATCTGATATAGTCATTTCAGATAATTCTGATCCACTCTAGACCGATGAAAACCTTATGAACTCTGGCATTTATATTCTCAATCTTAATTGAAATGACTATAGCTGATAACTGATAACTGATAACTGATAACTGATAACTGATAACTGATAACTGATAACTGATAACTGATAACTGATAACTGAAAAACCCCCTAACCCCAGCGACTAGCGATAGGCATTCGCCAACCAGTGCCAAAAGCGCGATCGCTAATTTTTAGACCCGGGGGGGCTTGTTTGCGCTTAAATTCGGCATTTTTAACTAATTTAATCACTTTCTGCACAATTTCAGCCTCAAAGCCGGCGGCAATAATTTGTTCGGCGGATTGATGGCGATCGATTAATAGTGCTAAAATAGCATCTAAAATCTCGTAGGGAGGTAAAGAATCTTGATCCTTCTGATTGGGTTTTAATTCAGCACTAGGAGCTTTATTAATCACATTGAGGGGAATAATTTCCCCGTGCCGATTTAACCAGCGACAGAGGGAATAAACCCTCGTTTTCGGCACATCGGCAATCACTGCTAAACCACCATTCATATCA
Source organism: Microcystis sp. M53603_WE2 (assembly GCF_030065435.1). Taxonomy (NCBI): domain Bacteria; kingdom Bacillati; phylum Cyanobacteriota; class Cyanophyceae; order Chroococcales; family Microcystaceae; genus Microcystis; species Microcystis sp. M53603_WE2. Next base: position 2,994 of record NZ_JASJFF010000869.1, on the reverse strand, counting down.
CCGTAAAGGGTGCAATATCCCACCGCCATTTCTGATTTATTGCCAGTGGATAATAGTAAATGACCGAATTTATTAGAGAGAGCCATTAATAAATTACCGCGAATGCGTGACTGAAGATTTTCTTCGGCAATACCGAAATCAGTCCCAGCGAAAAGCCGCTCTAAAAGTTGATCATAAGCGGTCATAATTTCTTTAATTGCTAACTTCTCACTTTTGATACCTAAATTATTAACTAAAGCCACTGCATCGCTAATGGAATGGTCGGAACTATAGGGAGAAGGCATCATCACAGCGAGAACATTTTCTTTACCTAATGCGTCGCTGGCAATAGCAGCAACTAAACTGGAATCAATGCCACCACTCAAGCCGAAAATTACCCGTTTAAAACCGCATTTCTGCACATAATCTCGCACTCCTAAGACTAAGGCTCGATAAATTTCCTCATCTTCATTGACAGGTAAAGGATGAATAACTGCGGGTAACAAATCTTGATTAAACTCGATTAATTCTAGGCTAGAAGTAAATGCTTGGGCGCGATAAATCACTTCTCCTTGTCTGTTAAAAGCCACGCTGTCACCATCAAAAATTAAATCATCATTACCTCCCACTTGATTGACGTAAACTATCGGTAAATTATATCTAGTGGCACTATGGGATAATAAAGATTCTCGCAATTTTTGCTTACCGACACTGTAGGGAGAAGCGGAAAGATTAACGATTAAATCCACTCCTAAATTAGCTAAATCGGCGATGGGATTAACCGCGTATTGACGCTGACCCCAAAATTGTTCATCATTCCAAACATCTTCACAGATAGTTACACCGATTTTTACATTATTTTCTGTTAGTTGAAAATATTGACTTTCTTTCCCAGAAGCAAAGTAACGATCCTCATCAAAAACATCGTAGGTAGGCAATAAACGTTTAGTAAAAATTTGTTTAATCTCTTGACTTTTTAACAAAGCTATGCTATTAAATAACGGCTTTTCTCCTCTGACCGTTGCCGAGGGATTTTTTTCGACAAAACCGACTAAGACGGCTAATTTTTCTGGTAATTGTTGGGACAATAATTGCAATTGTCGAGACATTTTCTCCACAAAACCCAGATTTAATAATAAGTCTCTGGGAGGATAACCACAGAGGGATAATTCCGGGGTTAAAAGTAATTCTGCTCCCTGATTAAATGCCGTTTGAGCGGCCTCTAAAATTCTTTGGGCATTTCCTTCGATATCTCCAACAATGGGATTTAATTGAGCGATAGCAATTCTCATATTTTTTCCTATTTAAACAAAAACTAACGGTTGCTCTTTAAAGGGAGCAAAAGCTTTTTCATCAAAGCGATACAAACTAGCCGGACGACCGGCACCACGAGAGACTTTTAAACCCATATCCTTGAGAAATCCTAATTTCAATAGCCGATTTCTGAAGTTAGAATAATCACTAAAATTTTTACCTAAAATTGTCTCATAAAATTGATAAAGATCATTTAAAGTAAATAATTCTGGTAAAACCTCAAAAGCGACGGGACTATATTCTACTTTATTGCGTAATCTTCGCCAGCCATATTCTAAAATTTGACCGTGATTAAAGGCTAAATCTGGCACTTTATCAATCATATACCAAGTGATATTATAATCCCGTTCAGTGATTAATTTTGCTTCTTCAAACCGCACTAAAGCGAAGTAACTCACCGATAGATAACGTTCCCCAAAACTCGCGGCCGCTGCCGGGGAATCTCCCTCTGGACTGCTAAAAGTATATAACTGTTCCAGATAGAGATTATTGACGCTAATTTTCTCGGCTAAAATTCGATAGGCCGCTGTTTCCAGTGATTCCCCATTTCTCACTAAAGTCCCGGGTAAACTCCAGTAATTACTAAAGGGTTCTTCCCGTCTTTTAATCAGAAGCACTAGCAGCCGATTTAATTGGGTATCAACGGAAAAGATCACGTTATCAACTCCGACTTTAAAATCAGCTAGAGATTTATTAGCTAGGGTATTTAGCGGTTTCATGGGTAAAGTTTTTGACCTTCGATATAATCTTTAATCGGTGCGGGAACAGCCTGTTTATCGCCTTTTTCTCGATAATCTGTTGAGGATACAGCTGGAGCAAAGACATCGGCAATCAGACAATCACCCCCTAATGTTTGCAGTTGTTCAATATCATCTTGATTAATAGGATATCCTGGACGAGGAATCACAAGAATTTTGACTTTTTCTAGTAATTCTTGGCTACGATACCAGTGCCTAATTTGTCCAGCTAAATCAGAACCAATGACTAGGGTATATTCCTCCTGTTCTCCCCAAATTGTTTGCGCTTTTTCCACACTAATTAAGCTACGTCGATCGCTTAATTCTCGTCGCAGTTGTATATTATCTCTTGGGGGTTGAATATCCCGGATGAGCAAATTTAACATCCTCAGACGATGTTCGAGACTGGTTTGATGATTTTTAAAGGGATTATCGGCAGCCCAAACCGCAACGATATCGTACTGTTCCGATAACCATTTTAGTATGGCTTGATGACCGGCAGTAGGAGGATCGGCACTGGTTCCAAAAAGGGCAATTTTAAGCATAGGATTCAATTGCTTGCTCACTGAGGGATTAGTTTAACTCTGCTCAAGCTTGGCAAAGATTAACTTCTCCCCATTATAGTTGATTTTACCAAAATAGGGCAAGAGGATCAGTGATCAGTAATCAGTGATCAGTAATCAGTGATCAGTGAAGTTTTGCGACGAGTGGGCTGCTATTAACTTAACAGAAAATTCCCTAACACTTGGCCGTTCTGAATAGGGGAGATTGCGTCTAATTGCAAAGGGTGCATCTCACATTTGCAGAAATACCGACAATCAGCACTTATCAGTGACTCTTAAATTGGTACAAAAATATGAACAATCGCGTGTAAGCATCCCACCGAAAAGCTAATGCGCGGGGGGTTTGGGGGCGGCGCCACGCCCCCAACGGGGGGTTTGGGGGGTAGAACCCCCCAAAGGCT
>NZ_JASJFF010000390.1:0-2772 GCF_030065435.1 Microcystis sp. M53603_WE2 | reverse complement strand
GAAAATGGGTAAAACCCTACACCCCACACCCTACAACCTACCCCCACGAAAAACTTTTTCAGCAGACCCTACCTAGGAATAGCCCTGCCCCCTAGACGACTAGAAAGAAACTTCGCTAATATCATCTAACCCTGACATTAGCTAACTTTGTTAGATAAGAACTTTTTTAAGAATTATGGTCGGCCTATAATAGTAACTGTAGTCACCCCTATCCTTTAGGGATAATTCTTGGTTTAGGGTTGATGTCCTTCAGCGCAAGCGAGATTGGTTATGAAAATTAGCGAACTAGAAAACTACTTGGCTCAGGTTAAGTTAGAGATTGGTGACATCGATATCGTCTATCAATGTCACAACCAGCACTATAGTTGGTTGGACAAAATTAGAAGCCATCAACTGAAAGTGTTAAAAAATACCGCAGACACTAAATTATTAATTTCTCTGTGATAGCCATTTTCTCTTGCTAGATGCCGGCAAGGTAATCCAGTCTGTCTAATCTGCTTAACAGTTTATCTTTTCTTCACTGTCGATAGGTTCTTAAACCAGCCGCGTCGCCAAAAGAAAATGATTAAACTGAAAGCAACCGTTAGCATCAACACCCAGACGAATACATAGCCCCAATACCATTCTAATTCGGGCATATTATAAGGGGATTTATCAGTATTAAAGTTCATGCCATAAATACCGACAATGAAGGTGAGCGGGATAAAAATCGTCGAGATTACCGTTAAAGTTTTCATAATCTCGTTCATTTTATTACTCACGGAAGACAGGTAAAAATCCATTAAACCATTGGCAAATTCCCGGTAATTTTCGATAACATCGAGAATTTGTACCACATGGTCATAACAGTCTCTTAGATAGGGTTTAATGGTTGTATCGATGACAATATACTCATCGCGTAAAAGCGCATTGAGGGTGTCCCTTTGCGGCCAAATTGCTCGTCGCAGGGAGAGTAATTCCTGACGCAGTTGGTAGATTTTTGATAAAATTTGTTCCGTGGGACTAGCTAAAATTTCGTTTTCTAACTCCTCGATTCTTTCTCCGTAGGACTCTAAAACAGGAAAATAACCGTCAATAATGGCATCCCAAATCGCATAGGCTAAATAACCCGATTTTTGCTGCCGGATGGAACCTTTATTTAAACGTATTCTTTCCCTAACTCCCTCTAAAGAATCGTATTGTCCTTCTTCCTGCACGGTTAAAACATAATTCTTCCCGACTATTAAACTGATTTGTTCTAGCAAAAAACCCTGATGATCGATCAGGATGGCCATTGGCACTATAATTAAAAGATAATTCTCGCATTCTTCCACTTTTGGTCTTTGGGGAATACTGACTATATCCTCAAGGGTTAAGGGATGTAAATGAAAAATTTCCCCCAACTCTTGCAGTTTATCCTCATTACCCAAACCGACGATATCAATCCAAGAGATGGAATCATTGGATAAATATTTAAGACAGTCTTGAGGTAAAAGATTATTAACTCTAGTGGCTTGTTGAGAATTATAATTAACTAAAAATATCTCGGTAGCAACGGCATTTTCATCGATGGTGATTAACCCCGGCATCGTCCCGGGTTGATTATAGTGATAATCATAAAGGTGGGGTTTTGTCTGGGAGGATTTTCGCCCTTTTTTATACCTAGTTAATCTTTTGTTATTGCTCATAGTTGAGATCGATCGCTGTTGGCCTTTTTCTTAGCATTGATCACTCAAAAATTCCTCAATTTTTAGCTAACTTTAAGATTGTCCGAGACTCTTAAAAAACGAAGATTAAACGTAAATGCCAATTGTTAGCCGTTTCTCTCTCGATTTCGATGCGACGGATAAACTCGCGAAAATAAAAACGGCGCTCGATTTCCGATAAATCTCGCCAAAATTGCGGAAAAGCAACGGCACGAGCGATAATAGTCAGGTTATCGGGGGGTAATTGGTCTAAACGTCCTTGAATCTGCGCGATCTCGTTTTTCAGTTTATAGGCCCGTAGATTAGCCGTTTCTTGATCTAAAATTCCCGCCGCTTCTAGGGAGGGCAATTGGGACAAAATATCGTTTTTTTGCCCTATTTCCTCGCTCATTCCCCGTTTGATCCCCTCTAAATCCGGTAAAGATATCTGAGCGATCGTCGGTGGTAGGTCTTGACAAATGCGCTCGATTGTGCTATTGAGAATTTTTTCATAAGCGATCGCCGAACATTTTTTTGTCCGGGGACATTGCAAAGGTCGCAAATAGAGGTATTCTAGACCCTTTCCTCGCGCTGTCACTTTGGTAATCGTCATCCCCGATTGACATTGACTACAGACGACTAAACCCGCTAAGGAACGCGGGGCGCTGGCACTGCGGGGGGGTAATTTGCGATTATTTCTCAGGATGCGATCGATCTGGGCCGCTTCTTCCCGGGAGATAATCGGGGTGTGGGTATCGGGGATAATATCTTGACCGAGATAGCACAAATCGCCGCGATAAACGGGATTGGTCAGCCATTTATGGGCAGTAGCTACCGATATCTTCTTACCATAGCGTTTTTCTAGATAGCGCACCGTGGAACGCAGGGAAGCGGAAATCAAAAAGCGATCAAAAAAGTCTTTGACTACTGGCGCGGTACTGCGATCGAGTATATAACGCTCCTTGCCACGACGATAACCGTAGGGTGCTTTTCCGGGGGGAGGCAAAGCTTGCAGACGATTGTGAGCGTGACCTGCTTTTAAACGATTACTTAGTTCGTTTTTTGATATTTCTTGCAGAATCTTGGCAAAATTCAGCTTATAATCTGG
>NZ_JASJFF010001061.1:0-3974 GCF_030065435.1 Microcystis sp. M53603_WE2 | reverse complement strand
GCAAATAGGTGCAAGAATGAAAATTGTGGGAGCACAATGGAAAGCAGAGAATGTTCCTCAGTATTTGAAGCTACGTTGTGCTTATCTCAACGGCGATATTGCCTGAGTATTTTTACTCATTGCAAAACTGGGATGCTCCCCCTGTGCCTCTGCTGCTAAATTTTGCAGAAGATAGGCAACTCCCAAGTACCAATAGTCAGAAACATTTTCAGGATTGTTATCGATTAGTTCCTCGTAGATTGCCGCAACTTGAGGATAATCTTCGGCAATTAAAGCTTGATAAGCGTCAGGATGCCAATTCATAAATTTAAATATCAATTATTATTTTTTTTGAGATAATTTATTCAGAAAATCTTGATGTTCTTGACTGGCTAAACCTTGCTGTAAAACTGTCAAAACCTGTCCTAAGTTACCCGCTAATAAAGCATTAACATCTAACCAAAGACCGGGGAAAACCTGCGAGTAAATTATCCCTCGACTATCGGGTTCAAGTTTAATATATTCTCCAGCATTTAATCGGAACCAATCTAATTGACGTTCATAAACTCGCCAAACAAGATATTCTTGCACTTGATTACGACGATAAACTCGCCATTTATTGTGGAGATCATAGGAAGCACTAGAAGCGGCGATTTCTACGATTAATTCCGGCGCACCTTCGATATAATCATCGTCACTAATAGTTGATTGTCCAGCAATTTTAATTCTTAGTAAAGCATCTGGTTGTACTTCATTATCTGCATCCAGACGCACAGTAGTATTATCCGCAGACATTACCCCAATTGTGGCGGCTTTATAGACCCCTAACCAAGTTAAAATATCAGAATGAGGTTCTCCATGACTCTGCACTCGTACAGGAGAGGACATATAAACTATTCCTTCAATTAATTCGGCTTTTTTTACTTCAGAAAGGTTCTGATAACGACGCTCAAATTCCTGGCGACTTAGTTGATCACCATTTTCTAAAGGAGGGGTTTTAGGGAGGGAATAAATAGGTTCAGAAGTGATCATTTTAGGCTCTTCGTTACTTGTTATGGTTCGATAGGGGGGCATAAATCGACTAAATCCTTATCTGGCAAGAGACTTAATTGATTAGCTCGTTCTAGATCGAAAACAATTGACAAAAATCGCCAAATGTCTTTCTATATAAGGGTTTCATCCCTTATAAACCCCCTCCATTGCATAACATAAACCGAAGAACCTCATTTTATTTGCCCCGAACAACAGTAGATTTATCCTCCCCTAGTCCAGTGAAAAGGTGACAGTTAGGGGGGATAAAGCTCAAAAATAATTGACTCATAAGTAGGTAGGCACAATTATTTGTAGGATGGGTTAGCGGTAGCGTAACATGAGCGGGCGTTGGGTTTCATGCTTCAACCCAACCTACGTTCTGGAAACTCTCAACTTAAAACTTACATCTGATAACTGATAACTGATAACTGATAACTGATAACTGAAATTAAACCACTTTAGCGATGGCTGCTTCTAGCTTATCCATAGCCTCATCTACTTCTGTTTCCGAGACAATTAAAGGAGGTACAAAACGGAGAACTTTCGGACCTGCGGGAGCAATTAATAAACCCTCGGCCAAGGCTGCATTAACAATAGTAGATGAAACCAACTCACTTTCTGAATTAATTTCCAGACCATTAATTAAACCCCAACCGCGCACATCGACAAATAGATGGGGATATTGAGAAGCAATCACGCGTAAACGGCTGCGTAACTGTTCCCCTCGCTGCTGGACATTTTCGAGAAGATGATCCCGTTCAATGGTTTGTAATACTGTTAAAGCTGAGGCACAAGCGAAAGGATTACCTCCAAAGGTACTCGCATGACTACCCGGTTCAAACACATCACAGAATTTTCTGCACATCATCGCACCGATGGGAATACCACCCGCTAAACCCTTAGCAGAAGTGAAAATATCCGGTTCCACTCCTAAATTCTCATAACCCCAGAGTTTACCAGTTCTTCCGACTCCCACCTGTACTTCATCAAAGACAAGCAAAATGTTATTTTCGTCGCAAATTTGCCGTAAACGTTGGAAATATTCGATATCCCCTGGACGAACTCCCCCTTCACCCTGCAAGGGTTCCAACATAATCGCGGCCACACGACGATTACCCTCATCGAGATCAGCGATCGCATTTTCCACCGCTTCGATATCATTATAGGGAATATAGGCAAACCCCGGCATCAGGGGTTCAAAGTCTTTTTGGTACTTCGGTTGACCGGTTGCGGTGATGGTAGCTAAAGTCCGACCGTGAAAACTAGCGTGAGCGGTTAAAATAACCGGCTGTTCGAGGAAATCTAGCACCGTATGGGCATATTTCCGTACTAATTTAATCGCCGCTTCGTTCGCTTCCGCACCAGAATTACAGAAAAAGACTTTATCAGCGCAGGAATGATCGACAATCCATTTAGCTAGTTCCCCTTGTTCGGGAATATAGTATAAATTCGAGACATGATGGAGTTTTTGGATTTGCTGGCTAACCACTTCAATTAAAGCGGGGTGTGCGTGACCGAGGGTACAGGTGGCAATTCCCGCAACAAAATCAAGGTATTGTTTACCGGAAGTATCCCAGAGAAGACAGCCTAACCCTTTGGCGATCGCAATGGGAAAACGACCATAAGTATTCATCACATAGCTGTTAAAACTATCTCGATCGAAGGGTTGATTCGGGTTTAAATTGGGAGTGGGATCAACTAGGGTTGGTTCTAAAAGGGTTTCTGGACTCACTGGGGAACTCCTGCGCGATTAGACATAGGGGAAATTATAATCAAATCCGTCTGAGAAGGACGGGTTATTTAGATTAAAAACTGATTTTATTGTAATTTACTAGACAGTCTTAGGGGTGAATTTTGCTTGTCTATCAGTGAAGATAAATATCGTCGTCTGCGTCAGGAATTAATCGGGGGAATTTTTGCCCTGATCGTGGTGTTTTTGCTGGGTACGTTTTGGTATCATCTGATCGAGGGTTGGAGTTTGCTAGATTCGGCCTATATGACGATTAGTACCCTCGCTACCGTCGGTTTTGGCGAAATTAATCCCCTAGGTGAACGGGGACGACTGTTTACAATGGTTTTGATCGTGATGGGAGTAGTTAGCATCGGTTATATTGTTAATCGCTTGACCGAAGCTTTAATTCAAGGCTATTTTCAAGAGGGACTCAAACAGAGACAGGAGAAACGCTTGATCGATCGACTATCGGAACACTATATCATCTGTGGTTTGGGTCGCACGGGTAGACAGGTGGCGATCGAATTTCACGCCGAAAATATTCCTTTTGTAGTCATTGATACAGACCCCCTACAGGTAAATCGGGCCAAAGAATTAAATTATATTGTTGTTCAAGGAGATGCCACCTTAGATAAATCTTTACAAATGGCAGGAATCGAACGCGCTATTTGTATTGTGGCCGCTTTAACTTCCGATGCGGAGAATTTATATACAGTTTTGTCTGCTAAAACTCTTAATCCGAAAATTCGCGCCATTGCTAGGGCCAGTACCGAAGAAGCAGTACAAAAATTACAACGGGCCGGGGCCGATGCGGTAGTATCTCCCTATATTACCGGCGGTAGAAGATTAGCGGCCGCAGCCCTACGACCCCAGGTGATGGATTTTGTCGATGGGATTTTAACTGGAACCGATCGATCGTTTTATATGGAAGAATTTTTAATCGATCCGAGGACTTGTCCCTGTGTCGGTTTAAGTCTTAGTCAAGCACATTTAAGATCTCGATCGGGGGCGTTAGTTTTAGCTATACGTCGCGCCGATGGTACGCTAATTGGGGGACCGACTGGCGATACGGAATTAATGGCCGGGGATTTATTAATTTGTATGGGAACGGCCGAACAATTATGAAGTTTAACTCAGATTTTAATCCCCATGCGATCGGATGGTTTACGTTTACCGAAGCATTAGTTAGGGTGTGCGCCAAAAAGTTTGTAGGATGGGTTAGCGGTAGCGT
>NZ_JASJFF010001125.1:0-2757 GCF_030065435.1 Microcystis sp. M53603_WE2 | reverse complement strand
TTGGAGTGATTGGGGGGAAAATTCAGGTACTTTTTCCCTGAAAATTAGGTAATTGACCCCCTCAAAATCGGTAAAACCCCACACCCTACACCCTACACCCCACACCCTGCCACCAGGAAAAACTTTTTCAGCAGACCCTAAATATTCTCGTTTTCAAGGTTTAATTGGGCAATAGCTTCATCAATTAAATCACAGCCCTCCCCCAGGGATTCGATGCGCGAAAACCGATCGCGCCAAACCGCCGCAGCAGTAAAATCCTGACAATACCAAGCCAGATGTTTCCGCGCTTGCCAAATACCGCGTTGTCCCTTGTATAGCCATAGCCCCTGTAAATGCTCTTTAGCTAGGCTTAACAGGTCAATAGAGGTGGGTTTCGGCAACTTTTTGCCTGTTTTGAGGTAATAATCGATTTCCCCCACTAAATAGGGATAACCGAGGGTTCCCCGCGAACACATCACCCCATCGGCCCGAGTAAATTCCAAACAATTAATCGCCGCTTCCACAGAAACAATATCACCATTAGCGATGACAGGAATCGATAAAACCTCCTTCACCCGTTTAATCCATTGCCAATCGGCTGGCCCGTGATAACCCTGTTCCCTAGTGCGTGCGTGCAGGGTCAACATTTGCGCTCCCGCATCTTCCAAACGACGGGCAAAATCGATAATATTAATCTCCTGAGCGTTCCATCCCAAGCGAGTTTTCACCGTTACTGGCACTGATACCGCTCTCACCACTTCCCTAACAATTTGCTCGGCAATTTCTGGCTGTCGTAAAAGGGAAGAACCGCCGCCTTTTTTAGTAATTTTATTAACAGGACAACCCATATTAATATCGATGGTCATCGCTCCTTCTTTAACCGCTTTTTTCGCCGCCACAGCCATAAAATCGGGACGGCAATCAAATAACTGCATACTAATTGGTTGTTCTTTGTCCCCGATAACCATTAATTGCGGTAACTCTTGCAGCTGGGAGATTTCTGTCGCGTTAACCATCTCCGTATAGAGCATCGAATCAGGAGCAAAGCGTCTCACCAAGCGCCGAAACACTAAATCGGTGACACCGGATAAAGGTGATTGCAAGACGCGGCTATGCACTTCTAAGTTACCGATTTTGAGAGGGGATGAGTAGATAGCCATAGAACCAGTTAAAAAATCAACAGCCAACACCAGCAAACCGAACAATTAGGGGATAGTTCCGTCACTGTTAGTATTTTGCCAACCCCTAATATATGCTTAACCGTCAACTTCTAGTCTAAAACTACCTGTATGATGATTGGAGAGGATAGAATCTTATCTCTCCTAAACGAGTAATTAAACAAAAATTTCGCTTTTTTTTATGGATAATCTGCAACTCTGGCAACGTTACCAAGATTGGTTATACTATCACCCTAACCTAGAACTTTATCTCGATGTCAGTCGGATTCCCTTCGATGAGGCTTTTCTCAAAGGTCTAGAAGCAAAATTCGAGCGTGCTTTCCAAGATATGGCAGCCTTAGAACAGGGTGCGATCGCAAATCCCGACGAACAGCGTATGGTCGGCCACTACTGGCTGCGCGCTCCTGAACTCGCTCCTAACCAGGAATTGCGGGCCGAAATCACCGAACCCCTAGCACAGATCAAAGAATTTGTCAAGAAAATTCACTCCGGAGCGATTAAGCCACCCAATCGGGCAAAATTTAGCCATATTCTCTGTGTAGGCATCGGGGGGTCTGCTTTGGGTCCCCAATTCGTCGGTTCGGCTCTATCCCCCCTTAATCCCCCCTTAGAGATTGCTTTTATTGATAATACCGACCCCAAAGGTATCGATCGCACCCTAGCCCATTTACCCTTAGCTACCACTCTCGTTATCGTCACCAGTAAATCCGGCGGCACTCCCGAAGCGAGAAACGGAATGTTAGAGGTCCGCAACGCTTACGAAAAACTGGATTTAGACTTTCCGCAACACGCGGTCGCCGTCACTATGCCTGGTAGCCAACTGGACAAATACGCCCAAGATTGGCTAACTCGTTTCCCCATGCAGGATTGGGTCGGTGGTCGTACATCAGAACTATCCGCCGTCGGTCTTCTCCCGGCCGCTTTGCAGGGTATCGACATTGATGAAATGTTAGCCGGGGCCAAAGAAATGGACATCGCCACCCGCGTCCATAACCTGAAAAAAAATCCTAGCGCCCTACTGGCTCTAGCTTGGTATCATGAGGGCAATGGCAAGGGAGAGAAAGATATGGTGATTCTGCCCTACAAAGACAGTCTCTATCTCTTTAGCCGCTATCTGCAACAATTGGTCATGGAGTCCCTGGGTAAAGAAAAAGACCTCGATGGGAATAAGGTTTACCAAGGTATCGCCGTCTATGGTAACAAAGGTTCCACGGACCAACACGCCTACGTCCAACAATTACGAGAAGGTGTTCCCAATTTCTTCGCTACTTTTATTGAAGTGTTAAAAGACCGACAAGGAGATTCCCTGGAAGTGGAAACCGGCTCCACTGCCGGTGATTTTCTCTCAGGATTACTGCAAGGTACTCGACAAGCTTTATACGAAAATAGTCGTCACTCTATCACTATCACGATCCCAGAGGTTACTCCCCGTCAGGTAGGGGCCTTGATCGCCCTCTACGAACGGGCCGTTAGTTTCTATGCTAGTTTAGTTAACATTAACGCCTACCATCAACCCGGGGTAGAAGCAGGGAAAAAAGCCGCCGCTTCTATTCTGGATTTACAAAGAAAAATCGTGCAAGTTGTTCGGGAAACGGGAACT
>NZ_JASJFF010001174.1:0-2875 GCF_030065435.1 Microcystis sp. M53603_WE2 | reverse complement strand
CACTACCCCACTACCCAATTCATAAGTAGGTAGGCGTTAAAAGTTGTCAGACACCCCCCTTATCAAGGGGGGCAGGGGGGATCGGCACCCCCCTTATCAAGGGGGGATCAAGGGGGGATTAAAGGCAAAATCCATTTTTAATTTAATTATAATCAGCTACTTATCAAATTTAGATGCACAACAGCTTAACCAGTTTGGGGTTTAACAGAGGGCATTTAGGGTAAAATAAAAGCAAGTTAGCAAGATTAGGCGAGGGAGTAAATCATGGATTATGATGTCGTAATTATTGGGGGCGGACCAGCGGGAGGTCACTGTGGTAGATTATTAAGTGAAAAAGGTTATCGTGTTCTTTTGGTGGAACAACATTCTAGTTGGCAAGATAATAATTTTTCTAGTGCCGCTTCTCCCCTAGAAATTTTAGAACAATTCAATCTCCCCGAAACCGTGGTGGCTAGGTTTTGGAAAAATATCGAAATTATCTCCACTAGCATACATCATTTTTGGTCATCACCGCAACCTTTAGGGGTAGTTTTTGATTTTGCCAAATTGCGAGAGTTTTTAGCGGCGGAAGTGCTGCGTTGGGGGGGAGAAGTTCGTTTAGGTTGTCGTTATCTGAAATATCAACAAACGGAGAATCAGCTAACTGTTTTCTTGAAATCAAAAGACGAGAAAATCGAAACAGTTAATACTCGTTTATTGGTTGATGCCACGGGATACGCTAGAGCAGTTATGTATAAACACAGACGAGAAAAACCTAATTTTTTAAAAGCAGTGGGCATTGAATATTTAATTGCTGTGCCAGAAGTAGATTATCAAAAGTATCAAGATAATTTAGTTTTTTTTCTCGGTCATAAATGGAGTCCTAAAGGTTATAGTTGGATTTTTCCTATGGATAATCAGCAATTAAAAATAGGAGCTGCTTGGTTAGAGGGAGAACATCCTTATATTTCTGAAGTTAAGCCTTTAAAAAGTTATATTACACAAATTATTCAAACCTACATGAATCTCTCTAAATATGATATAATCGACATCCATGGTTCTATTTTAGAATATTCGCTCAATCTGCAAGATATTTATTATCAAGAACCGAATATTATAGCGATTGGTGATGCTGTTTCTACGGTTAACTTTTTAGGAGGGGAAGGTATTCGCTATGCTATGAAAGGAGCCGAAATTGCTTGTCAATACATGGAAGAATATTTACAGGGAAAATCGAGTAGTTTTGCCCCTTATCAACAGAGGATGCAGGAATATTTTCAACCAAAATGGAATTTATCCGATCGCCTCAGTCGCCAAGTTTATTTAGAATATAGTGATGCACGTATCGATCAAGGAGTATCCTATCTCAAGTATCTTTCCACACAGGATATAATCGACATTTTATTTTACTACAAATTTGAAAAATACACAAAAGGGTTAGGAGGATTTCTGCTGGGGAAATTACGTCAATGGTGGCACCGAATTTTCCCTAGTCAAAAACCTGAGTAAATAGGCTAGGATAAAGCTAAGGAAACAATATTGGTAAAGACCGTGAGTAAGTTTATTCGCTACAGTACAATTATCACTCTGCTGGGCATTTTAGGAGCCTGTAGTGGCAATCCTGCCCTAGAAAATCGTCTGGCTGCCGATCCTAATCTACAAACAAATCCCATACCGGAAAACTCTCCTAATAACCAGCAATTACCCGCAAATTTTCCCGCAGAAATTCCTCGATATAGTCAATCAGAATTATTATCCGTGCAGACAAATCCTGATAATACTGGTGGGCAAACCCGTTGGCAATCCAACGATCCCAGCAATGCGATCGAGGCTTTTTATCAACAGGAATTAGTTAATAATAATTGGGAAATTATCACTCCCTTTTCTGGGGAAGGAGTCAATAGTACCTTGACAGCCCGTCGAGATAATTTAGAATTAACTATCACCATAACTGCCACTTCTCCCAATACGGAATATAGCCTCGATTATCGTCCAACGGGAACCCCGATTGCTTCCCCTAGTCCCTCCCCTATTTCTTCCCCCTTACCCAATCTTAATCCTACCAGTTTTAACGATCTCGAATCCTTACCTAATCCCTTAAAAAGCCACATTCAAGACTTAGCTAGATTAGGAGTATTAACTGGTAATAACAATCAGTTTAACCCTAATGATACAATAACGCGCCGAGAATTTGCGCGCTGGTTGTTACAGGCTAATAATGCCATTTATGCCAATGTAGCGGGTAAACAAATCCGTTTAGCTACTCCCAATAGTTCCCCAGCTTTTAGTGATGTTAAAAATAACGATCCCGATTATATTTATATTCAAGGATTAGCGGAAGCGGGGTTAATTCCCTCTCCTTTAACGGGAGATAGTAGCGCCCTTTTATTCCGTCCCAATGCTCCTTTAACCCGGGAAGATTTAATCGCTTGGAAAGTGCCATTAGATATCAGAAAAGCTTTACCGAGCGCCAATCTTGATACGATTAAAAATACTTGGGGTTTTCAGGATACTAATAAAATTAACCCGCAGCTGGTGCGCGCTCTTTATGCCGATTTTCAAAATGCCGAACAAGCCAATATTCGGCGAGTTTTTGGTTTTACTACCCTATTTCAGCCAAAAAGACCGGTAAATCGCGCTGAAGCTGCCGCTGCTTTATGGTATTTTGGTTTTCAGGGTGATGGTGTTTCCGCTGCCGATGCTTTGCAGGGTCAAGATACGCAACAGAGTGGGGTTAATTAGGGTTTGCGGCAAAAAGTTTTTCCTGGGGGCAGGGTGTGGGGTGTGGGGTGTGGGGTGTAGGGTTTTACCGATTTTGAGGGTGTCAATTACCTAATTTTCAGGGAAAAAGTCCAGGAATTTTCCCCCCGATCACTCGCATATCCGGTACTTTTTG
>NZ_JASJFF010001063.1:0-6097 GCF_030065435.1 Microcystis sp. M53603_WE2 | reverse complement strand
GTGCGAATTAAAATACCCGCCGCACAAATGCCAATAATTGGCGTTCCTGTCTGGAAAAATTCTCGCACCGTTTCGCCAAAATTAGTATAGGTAAAATCAGCCGAATGGGTACGATTTATTAACCCATAAACCACTGCTTCCGGTAGGGACATTTGCACTTGACGAGCCACGAGAATGCTGGTTTCTCCTAAAATGAGAATAGCTGGAGGTTTCATTTTGTTTCCCCCGACTGCGCTGCGGTTAACTTTTGGATAAATTCTTGATGTTCTACCGAGTTAATTCCAGCCTTTAAGCTGTCTAACACCCGTGACATATTGCCGTTGAGCATGGCTGAAACATCTAACCACAAACCCGGAAATACTAGAGAGCAAATCACCCCTTCTTGGTTGGGTAACAAAGAAATATAATCGCCATCTTGTAAACTAAACCAATCAATTTTTTGGTCAAATACCTGCCAAACAAGGTATTCTTGAATACCACTGCGTCGATAAGCACGTTTTTTATCCCCTAAATCTATGGCGGCACTACTAGCGGCAATTTCTACTACCAATTCCGGCGATCCTTCTAGGTATCCCTCTGCACTTAGGGTTGATTTACCCCCGCTTTCTTGACTGATTAATAACACCCCATCCGGCTGTAGTTCGTTGTCGATATCCAAGCGAACGGTTGGCTCAATACCCATTTGTACTTGGGGTGTAGCAGCTTGATAAACTCCCAACCAAGTGATTAAACGTCCGTGGGGTTCAGCATGAAATTTAAACCTTAATGGGGATGCCATATATACAACTCCTTCGATCAGTTCGGCTTTTTTTAATCCTGGCATAGCTTGATAACGGCGCTCGAATTCGGGACGAATTAAGCGATCCCCATTTTCTAACGGGGGTAAATGTTGAGTGGTTACAGCCTGAGAATTTAAGGATTTAACCGGGGAAGAAGTCATGGTGGCAGTCTTTGGGAACAAAACAGCATTGATTTTATTATAGATTGTTTCATCGGACTTCTTGCGGGATTTAATTTTTAACTGAAATTTCGCCAGAAGTCCTGAGCTTTTAGCGATGGGATGAATGGCAACCAACATATAGACAATTCCCCAAAACTATAGCATTTATCTTAGTGGTGAGGTACAAAATTTTCCTTTTGGGAAGTCGGTGGTCGATACCAAATTAGGTTACACTTCATCTAGTTATGAGAAACGCTGTCATAACTGATATAGCGCGCCTAAATGAAAGGTAAACGTCCTCTGCTTGCCGTCAAGCGACACCCGACTTCTAGAGCCTACCCATTCACGAATCAATTAGGCACACTATAACTGATAACTGATAATCGATAACTGATAATGTTGGTTCCCCTTACCCGTCAATCGATCGAGCAAATTGTCCCGATTATCGCCACAGGTCCCCAGTACGCTCACTATTGGGGTAAATGGTCTGATTTTCTGCGCCGTTTATTCATTTCTATCATCGCTCTCACCGCAGCTTGGTTAATCGGTAATTTATTCGGCCCGGGTGGTTTAACAATTAAACTGATTTTCGACATTATCGCCGGTTTATATTGGCTCTGGGGTCCGGTTTATTGGGCCAGTGTTCGCAATAATACCTATCGTCGTCTTCCCTACGGGGGGTTTTGGCGCGGTCGCGTTTTCGATGCTTTTGTCACCGAGGAATTAATCGGGGAAGAAGAAAGGGTCAATAAACGCGGGGAATTAGAGATTATCGAAAATCGCCAACGCTGTATTAATCTAGAAATCGGTGATCAAACTGGCTTTTCGGCGATCGTTCGCGCTCCCCTCAAACGCATCCATAAATCGATCCGTCCCGGGATGGTGGCCGAAGCTTTGTTAATGTCTCGAGACCCCGATTTAGGGGATATCAATCAGCTTTCTGATGTCCATCTTCCCCAACTCGACCAGTGGATAGGGGAATATCCTGTGCTGCGACGGGATATTTTCCAGCAAGTTAGTCGCGAATTAGGAGGGGGAAAAGAACCCCGGCCAAAACCTTCTCGTTATTCTAATAATGTCATCCGAAGACGCAAAACCCGTTAATGGTTCGGCGATCTTTGAAAAGATACCAGTTTCCCGGTCATCAATTAATCATAATTTACAGATTTTGGCTAATTTAATCCTTATTTTTGCTGTTTTTGAACCATCAAAAATTAATTATGCAAGAGGTTCAATATAATGTTAATTGAGCTTAGAAGGAGATAAATCGATGACGGCATCCTATGAGCAAGACTTTGGACTTTGGGCCGAACAAATGGCCGATTTATTAGCCTCCGGTCGGTTTTCCGAGTTAGATATTGAGAATTTAGTCGAAGAGGTGCGGGATTTGTCGAAACGGGAGCGCGATCGCTTACTTGCTAGTCTCAGATTAATTTTGCATCATTTATTAAAGTGGGACTATCAACCTCAACGGCGATCCAGGGGTTGGTTGGGAACTATTCAGCGAGAAAGAGCTAATATTAGGCTTTATTTGGACGATAGCCCCAGTTTAAAGCGATATTTAACCGATGAAAGCCTATTTAAACTCTATGCTGTTGCTTGTGCCGATGCCTTTAGAGAGACGGGATTAGAGTTTCCCCCCGTTTGTCCCTACGGTATTGAGGATATTTTAAATCGTTCTCTTCATTTGTCGGAACGATAGGCGAAAAACGATTAAAGTTGGTAAGCTTAGATAGTATCCACAGAATCTTAAGTTTATCGCCATGATTGACTGGTTAATTGTCTGGGGGGTTACTCCAGCCGCAGGTTCGCTTGTTCTTTCAGTAATGCAAGAGTTGGCAAAAGAGGGTGCAAAAGATTACGTAAAGGAATTTTTTAAAAACAGTCTAGGTAAAGTGTTACACTTACCTGAAAAAGATGTTCAAAAAGAAGCTTATGGCAAAGCAATGAAGGAGTTTTTAGAACTCTTTCAGCAACAGTTAGAAATGGCCGATCTGGAAGATGATCAAATTAAAAACTTTGAAAAACCTCTCAAGACTTTTATTAAAGATGACCAAGTTAAACCTATTTTAGGGGATGCTTTTGATATTGATTGTCAAATCCTTGATACTTTTAGGTTAGCTCAATCTTGGCAAAGACTCAATTTACCCCCGTTACCTGCTGAATTTAACTGGGAAAAACTAGGTAAATTTTATTTGAGAAAAACTCAGGAAATTATTCAAAATTCTGAAAAGCTAAGAGCCGTTTTTTTAGTTAAGTTACAGAATAAAGATAGCCAAAATATTCAAGAAATAGCAGGAGTTAAAACAGATTATAATTTAGATAACTATGCGGAAGGATTAAAAAAGGAATATGGCCATCTTAAATTAGAATGTTTAGACACAACGACTTATGAGCAAATCAAACTCTGGCGAATGTTTGTGCCGCAAAATGTGAGACGATACAAACGGGTTATTCCTCAACTTTATGAATTACCTAAAGAAGTGCTGCAGGAACTTGTAGATAGGGGAGAAATTACTCAAGCAGAACTAGAACGAAAACGGCAAGAATATGTCAATGAAAAATTAGATTCTGTTTTGAATATCGTCAATTCTTCTGAATACCCAAGAACCGTAATTTTAGGTAATCCGGGGGCGGGAAAATCGAGTTTATTGCAGTATTTAGCTTTAAATTGGGCTGAAAAAGAACTCAGTCAGCGTGTTTTGCTTCCCCTTCCTCTTTTGATAGAATTGCGTATTTATGCCAGAGATAAGGATGAAAAAAAGTGTAAGAATATTCTAGAATTTTTCCATCAAGGTAATCTGATTTGTCATCTCAATCAACTTGCTTTAGATGATAAGCTTAAAAAAGGTCAGGCTCTTGTGCTTTTTGATGGTTTAGATGAAGTTTTTAATCCTCAATTAAGACAAGAAATTGTCACGGATATCAAACGTTTTAGTATTCAATATCCTCAAGTGCCAATTATAGTAACTTCTCGCTGGTTAGGATATAAAGCAGAAGAATTAAATCATGCTGGTTTTGACCATTTTATGATCCAAGATTTAGATAAAGATCAGATTGAAGATTTTATCAAACGTTGGCATGATTTAGCTTTTGAAAATCGAGATGATAAAACCCAAAAACAAGAACGTTTACAAAAGGCAATTAAGGAGTCAAAAGCGATTCGAGAATTAGCAGGAAATCCTTTATTATTAACGATGATGGCTATTCTAAATCGAACTCAAGAATTACCAAGAGATCGCTCAAAACTTTATGAAAAAGCGTCAGAGGTGTTATTACATCAATGGGATTTTGAAACCAAGGAAGGATTAATTGATCCTGAACTGAAAAAATATCTTTACAATATTGATCTAAGAGATAAAAGGGACATTCTGCGTTTAGTCGCAAGTGCCATGCAAGCAGGAGAAAAAGGGTTAGCTGCTAATTTAATCTATAAGGAAGAATTAGAAAATGTTTTGACTCAATATCTTGAAAAAACAGGAATTAACAAACGAGTGGCTAGTGATCTGACTGATTTAATTATCAAACAACTGCGCTATCGTAATTTTATTCTTTGTTCTTTAGGTGGCAATGCTTTTGCTTTTGTTCATCGAACTTTTTTAGAATACTTTTGTGCTTGCGAGTTTTATGAAAGATTTAAAAAACGAGGATTACCAGACGGAATTACTCTTGAGGAATTGAAAACCAAAGTATTTGGAGAACATTGTTCAGATCCTGTTTGGAAAGAAGTTTTATGTTTATTGATGGGGATGCTAAGTGCAGAATTTCCCAAAGAAGTTGCTGAAGAATTAATTAATTATCTCATTGATATGGAGGAAAAAGACAAGGGATTTGCTCATCTTTTTTTGGCAGCAGATTGTTATGGAGAATTGCGAAACCAGTCTATTTATGTTGAACTAAGTCAGCGATTGTTAAATCAACTAGAAAGGCTTTATGATAAAGATATAAGTTATTATAAAAAATATGATACTGGAAACCGGTGGGGACAAAGGGAGAAAAACAGAGACAAAAGTATTTCTTGTGTTGTAAAAAATTGGCAAGGTGATCCCAACGGATGGAATATGCTTCAAAAAATAGCTCAATCTGCAGCAACCAGTTGGCGACAACAACCTATTATCGACGCATTGGTTCAAATTGCTCAACTATACCCAGTGGCATTATCTAAAATTCAAGAACTTGCTAATAGGGGTAAATCAAAAGCAATTGAAGCTTTAGTAACCCATTGGCGAGATAATCCGCAAACTTTACCCATTATTCAACAACAAGCTAATAAGGGTGAATGGAAAGCAATTGAAGCTTTAGTAACTTATTGGCGAGATAATCCTCAAACTTTACCCATTATTCAACAACTAGCTAATAAGGCTGAAGGGGAAATTATTGGACTTTTGACGGCATTAGCTAGAATAACAATTGACTCGGAAATAGGAGCAATTATCGAAACAATATTAGCTAGAACGGATGTAGATGCTAAAATCAAAGAAGGTTTTCAAGAATTTCTTTACTATAGTAATTTCAGAGATTGGAGAAATCCCGATTAAGATAGCTAATCTGCTAATTTTGTAGGGTGCGTGTTTGCGGCTACTAATTCTGATCAAAAACCAAAATTAACAATCCGCACCCCACGCAGCAAATTTATTATTAAATTGGTGCATTATGCTTTCGCACTTTACACCCTAAGAGTGGTAAGAAGTTAAAGGGTGATCGTTCTTGTCGGTGGGGTGGAGTGCGATCTCTGTCATCAAATAAGATATAATTGGGAAAGTCCAAATAATTAAAGCATTATGAGTTACCAAAACATTATTACCATTGAACCTGGAAAACGCAGCGGAAAACCCTGCATTCGAGGAATGCGTATAACTGTGTACGATATTCTAGAATATTTAGCAGCAGGAATGACAGAAGCAGAAATTCTTGAGGATTTTTCAGAATTAACTTCCGAGGATATCAAAGCTTGTTTGGCTTTTGCTGCTGATCGAGAGAAAAAATTATTTATCACCTCTTTATGAAACTGTTATTACTGGACTTCCCCGTTGACAAAAAGCCATAACCTGTGCTGTAGAAGGGATTAAGAGAATTTCCGCCGCCCCGTTACTGGGTACAAATCAGGGAAACTCCCAATAAATCTAACGCTTTTTGTTGCAGTTGGGTCGGTCGAGT
>NZ_JASJFF010001269.1:0-1027 GCF_030065435.1 Microcystis sp. M53603_WE2 | reverse complement strand
GGGTGTGGGGTGTGGGGTGTGGGGTGTGGGGTGTGGGGTGTGGGGTGTGGGGTGTAGGTAAGGAAACCTCTTTCGTCTCTGGTGGTGAAAATTTTTTCATCGGGACTGTCTCCTGTTTTTTAACAACAGAATCCTGTTTCTTCCCTGCTGTCTCCTGTCTCCTGTCTCCTGTCTCCTGTCTCCTGTCTCCTGTCTCCTGTTTTTTTACCACAGAATCCTGTTTCTTCCCTGCTGTCTCCTGTCTCCTGTCCCCCGACTTGCCAGTGGGAATTTTTGTCCGTCTGCTATCGGCGAATTTTTTCTTTAAAGAGCGCAATTCTTTTTTCAGAGACTTGAGAAACTCCTGACGGTTATGGAGAAGGGTTTCTAACTGTTGAATTTTTGTTTGTAATTCCGTCGCTTCCGTCTCTAACTTTTGTCTTTCCAAACCGGTTAAACGACGTAGGGGCATAGCCAAGATAGAATCAGCTTGTGCGTCACTAATGCCCAATTCTGCCTGAAAACGATACTTAGCCGTCGTCCCATCGGGAGCATTTTTGAGAATATCCACCACTCGATCGATATTCTGCAAAGCTAATAATAAACCCTCCACTAGGTGTAAGCGATCGCTGGCCTGTTGCAACTCGTCGCCATACTGACGGGTGAGAGTTGTTTCTCGAAAGCGCAAGAATTCCTGTAAAACTTGTTTTAACGATAACTGCCGGGGTTGATTATCGACTAAAGCGAGGATAATTGCCCCAAAATTAGTCTGTAGGGCCGTTTGTTGGTATAAAGCCGCCAAAACCTGCTGCGGTTGACTTTCCCGCTTTAATTCAATCACCACCCGAATGCCTTCGCGATTACTTTCATCGCGGATATCGGCAATTCCCTCCAATTTCCCTAAATTGACTAATTCGGCGATTTTTTCGATCCATGCCGCCTTATTCACCTGAAAAGGCAACTCAGTAACCACAATTGCCGTCCTTTCCCTTCGGCGCTTGCCCTCAATGATAATTGTTTCAGTTTTCGCCACTCCGCGCACGGGAAT
>NZ_JASJFF010000951.1:0-2306 GCF_030065435.1 Microcystis sp. M53603_WE2 | reverse complement strand
CGCTCATTCTGCCCTTAAATACGCTATTCTTACCCGTCTAGATTCTGTTCCCGTCGCCACTAAAGAAAAATTAGCTCTCTTTTTGAAAAAATATCTTGAATAAATAGAGCTTGCTGAATAAATCTAAAAACCTTGTTGGGTAAGACTTTTAGACTTTTTGGTTTCCAAAAAGTGCCAGATCCCGGAGTGGTCGGGGGGAAAATCCCTGGACTTTTTCCCTGAAAATTAGGTAATTTACCCCCTCAAAATCGCTAAAACCCTACACCCTACACCCTACACCCCACACCCTGCCCCCAGGAAAAACTTTTTGCCGCAAACCCTAAATAGAGAAATAAGAGCGGAGAAAAGTCGCCGATGAATCTAGAAATGGGTCATTTTTCTCGCTGTTATCCAGACGCTCAATTTGACCCAAATTCTAGGTTATCTCTAGCTTAACTAGCTAGATATTCTCTGATGTTGCCCTTGCGTTTTCTTAATTTAGCGATCGCTTCTCGTTCGATCTGACGCACGCGTTCACGACTGATATTGAGTCGAACGCCAATTTTTGCTAAGGTGAGGGGCTGCCCATTATCTAAACCAAAACGCAGACAAATCACTTCTTTTTGTTGAGGGGTGAGGTCTGCCATCAGTTTTTCCAAATCCACTTGGAGGGAAGAATAGGCAGTGTAATCTTCGGGGGAAAGTCCCGTATCTTCCAAGAGTTCCCCTAATTCCGTGTCTTGATTGTCCCCCACCTTTAAGTCAAGGGAAAGGGGTTG
This sequence comes from Microcystis sp. M53603_WE2, assembly GCF_030065435.1. Classification (NCBI taxonomy): domain Bacteria; kingdom Bacillati; phylum Cyanobacteriota; class Cyanophyceae; order Chroococcales; family Microcystaceae; genus Microcystis; species Microcystis sp. M53603_WE2. The sequence continues at coordinate 1,548 of NZ_JASJFF010000951.1, read as the reverse complement.
ACGGGACCTTTCCAAGTAGTCTCGCACCTGTTTGGGAGTTAGGTCTAATTCCTCGGCTAATTCGGCAATGGTGGCAGCGCGACCTTTATCTTGAGCTAGTTGACGCTGGGCTTTTTTGATTTTATTCAGTTTTTCGGTGATGTGGATGGGCAGACGGATGGTGCGACTTTTTTCTGCGATCGCCCGGGTGATGGCTTGGCGAATCCACCAATAAGCATAGGTGGAGAAGCGATAGCCTTTGGTGGGATCGAATTTTTCCACACCTCTTTGCATCCCAATCGTTCCCTCTTGGATGAGGTCTAATAGATCTAGATTGCGTTTTAGGTATTTTTTAGCGACGGAAACCACTAGACGCAGGTTCGCTTCTACCATCTTGCGTTTGGCGAAATCCCCTGCCCCCAATTCTCGACGCAGTTGTTCTTCACTAATTTCCGCCGCTTCTGACCATTGGCGATCGCTGGGTTCCCTGCCGAGTTTCGCCCTTAGGGATTCCTTGATTTTTTCGAGAAAAATTAATCTTTGCACCTGTTTTGCGTAGAGAATTTCTTCTTCATGGGTGAGAAGGGGAACTCGGCCAATTTCTCTGAGATAGGCGCGAACTGGATCGGTGGGGTTTTTCGAGGTTTTCATGAGTGCGCGTCGGTTGAGGGTTGATATTCAGGGATTGATGGCGTTTTTCAGATCGCTTCCCCAGGGGCAGTTAAGGAGATGCTATCAGGGTTTTTTCTAGTTTTGTAAAGAGATTAGTAAGTGATCACTCAAGGATATAGAGAAATCTAATTGAAGATTTAATTGCCTCTATAGTCCTTTTTTTGGCTATATATAGAGTTTATGGGCATAAATGGCAAGTAGTAAGAACCTTGGTTGTTTAACCAATATTACAACAATTATTAAATATTGTAAAGTTTATGAGAAAAAAAAATATCCCTATCAGGAACGCAGCAAGGAAGGGGAGGTTTGAGTATCTGTACCCATAGATTACCCAAAGGTTTCCAATCAGGATGCAATCTAGATGACAAAATGAGCAATTTTCTCAGATAGCGATCGCAGGGCGATCGGTGAGGGGTTTGTACTAAAATGTCCATTGACTCTCCCCCGCTAACCGCTCGCGCGGTGTAGCGGGGGATTCTTGGTTCATCTGCTCTTGACTAGATCAAACAGGTTTAACTGAACGACCCCCAACCGACCGCCTCCGCAAGCGTTTTCTAACACGGTCAGTCCGACCGCATTTTTTCCTCGGTTCTCGATTACCTTCGCTGATGCCGTATCTCTTGGTTCGATGTGACCGCAAGAATCACACCGGTGAACTCTTTCCGATAACGACTTTTTGCTGGTGAACGCGCCACAATTAGGACAATCCTGGGAAGTTCCGTTTTTATCGACCTTAAGATAATATTTCCCCCGTTTCCAAACAACAAACGGTAATATCTCATTAATAAAACTACCGATACCCGAATCTAGAGATTGTTTTCTAACGATCCCTCTAGACCAGGAAACGAAGTTAATATCCTCAACGAAGATATTATCAGCAAAATCGCAAAGGTAATG
>NZ_JASJFF010001385.1:0-2877 GCF_030065435.1 Microcystis sp. M53603_WE2 | reverse complement strand
ATCGGTCATGGAGTCGACAAATCCAAGAAGAACAGCACCGACATCACCATCACAGGCCTCTCCGAGTGGAGCGATTTGCACAGTCAGATACTCGACAGCACACTGCGTCACCTGATGTTGTACATTCGCAAGTATCCATACCTGGTCACGAGTGCGTTCGCATTAAGCTGGCAAGAGCCGGCTACCGGACTGGTCAGGCCGTTAACAACTTCGGATGTTGGAGCGGCATCGGACCTGGAACTCGCCGAGTATTTGTTCAGAGTATTTCGACCCGGAGCGATCAACGTTCAGAAATACTCGAAGAGTGTCGGTGGTTACTACTACTGGCATTCGGAAATCTATCCTCGCGACCCAGCTGCCGAGACGCTCCATCGCGTCCTTTTGTTTATGTTCTATCTGAACGATGTAGAGCGCGGTGGTGAGACGGAGTTCTTGTACCAAGAACGGAAGCTCAAGCCGACCTCTGGGACGATGGTGATCGCTCCCGCCGGTTTTACCCATACCCATCGCGGCAATGTGCCCGAGTCGCACGACAAATACATTCTGAGCAGCTGGATCTTGTTCAACCGCGCCGAGCAGCTCTATGCGCGCAAACCCAATCCGGCGTGAGACGACACCAGCGACACAAAGACAGGCATTGCCAACCTCGCCATTTTACTGGCAACCCGAACGTTGCCTGGCTCACGATAGACGGAGTCAACGGGCCACCGTCTGGTGATGGTAGCTCTCTACTCGCGCTTAGAAATTAATTGAATGGAAACTATCAGTAATCAGTGATCAATTAACCTTTAATCATGAGTCAGTTATGATGATGAAATTATTAAGCTCTGTAGTCATTTTGGCAAGTTTACTGAATGTTACACCTAGGATGGTAAATCATCCACCCCGACAAGTTGCTCAAGCGTCTAGCGTTTCTTCGATTCAAGGTTATTGTTTTTCAGTCGCTAATGATGATCTAGATTCTACGGCGAGGATTTATATTCAGGGAAATCAAGTCACGGGTCGGGTAGAAGCTACGATTCATAATGAACAAGAATCTTATTATAGTTCCTATACTCAAACCTTACAAGGAAGGAAAAATGGGAATCAGTTAAACTTAAATATCAAGACAAAAATTGAGTTAGATACTCAAACAACTCAAGAAAAATGGACGTTAACTTCAGATTCTTTGAATACGGGACGAGTCGTTTATCAAAAACAACCTTGTTTAGTATCTCAAATTCGGTTGGCACCAGGAACTAATACCACTGCAGTTAATCAATCGGTTGTTCGAGGTAGTCGAAATATTTATTTATTAAGAGCGAATCAAGGACAGAGAATGGATCTGAAAATTACAGCATTAGAAAATAATGCCGTATTCGATGTGATTGCACCGAATGGGCAAACTTTGAAAACAGAAGCTACCCAATCTAGTTTAAAATTACCGGCTACTGGAAATTATGAAATAATTGTAGGGGGAACTCGTGGCAATGCCACCTATAAATTAAATGTTAAAATTCAATAAATAGAAGGAAACATGGAACAGCCTTGAGGTTGGGGGAGTCTTGACTCTTGCCTCATCTCAACCAGCAATTTAAATGCGCGGGCAGCTTATCCTATATGGTACTGTTTAATTTTATTCCCACAAAAGTTGATTATGTCCTTACCTGAACTCCCTCTTCATCTTCAATTAACCCAAATGATTTCGGGTTACTGGCTATCTCAAGCTAAGCTAAAACGCACTTAAACCACCTAAAATAAAAATGGCTCTTCGGTTTGTGTTATGCAATGGACGGGGTTTATAAGGGATGTAACCCTTATGTATAAAGACATTTGGCGATTTTTGTTAATTGTTTTCGATCTAGAACGAACTAATCAATTAAGTCTCTTGCCAGATAAGGATTTAGTCGATTTATGCCCCCCCTATCGAACCATACCAAGTAACGAAGAACCCATTTCTTAAGATAGACAACAGAATTTATCTCCGACTACTTAACGGCATTATTCAGGGGGGATATTCATACAATACTGAAAAACAATCGAACGTTGCTTTTTTTCCTCTCTATCCTATTTTATTCAAATAAATTGCATCTTTAAATTCTTTAATTTTGCCTATTTATGGTCTTCTTTTTTCTAATTTATGTCTAATATTTGTCTTAATTTTTGTTTATAAAAATAGCAACATTTATCTGAATAAGAGAGGCTGTAAAAAGGTTTTAATTCTTATGTTAATTTTTCCTAACTCCTTTTTTTATAGCTGTTTTTATAGAGAAAGTTTATATTTGCTAACCACCTCTGCTTGTTTTTATTTCTTTCTGAATAAGAAATACTTTTGGTCTGGATTTTTGGGATTTTTTGCCAGTTTAACTAGAGTCACAGGAGTAATAATTTTTCTGGCTTTTGCTATCGAATTACTCTGGAAATATTTAAAGAAAAAAGAACTGCCCAAGAGAGAAAGTCTTTTCCTATTATTAATACCCTGTGGTTTAATTGCTTATATGGTATTTTTAGCGTGGAAATTCAACGAACCTTTGGCATTTGTTAAAATTCAGGATATGTGAGGTAGAAATGAGAGAGTATTTTCTTTAATTACTCTAATAAACTACTGGAAGAATATCAATTGTATAGAACTCTTGCAAATTAATTATATGTTATAATGATGGGTTGACTAATTTTCCCCAAAAAATTAGTTAATCAGTACATTCGTCCTGAATGAAAACTTGAAGTTTAACTTTTAACTCAAAACTCTTTAGAGCTGCTTTAATTTGGTTATCAAAACCTCTTTATTTAAGCGGCACAAACTATCTCAATTATAAAAATTGAGAATAAATTCTCCTTGACTTGATTAATCTTTAGGCAACTTTTAAGAAGCTGCTATACCTATCCCTAACTCATCGT
>NZ_JASJFF010000880.1:0-3431 GCF_030065435.1 Microcystis sp. M53603_WE2 | reverse complement strand
CTATATAAGGGTTCCATCCCTTATAACCCCCGTCCATTGCATAACAATTACCGAAGAGCCTTTTATGTATTATACTTCTTAATTTTTTATTTGGGTAATTAATTTTGCATGACTACTTAGCGAACGTCTAACATGAAAAACGTGCTACCGTGTTATTATGATAGTCTCATTCAGGAATACAGCTACTAAAAATATTTTCAATGGTGAGGATACCAAAAAAGCACGGAAAACCTGCCCTAGAAATTTATGGAACGTGGTGCGACGGAAACTGGATTTAGTCGATTCGGCAACTTCGCTAGATGACCTACGCATTCCACCCAACAATTGTTTGGAAGTTTTAGTCGGTGATCGGCAAGGTCAGCATAGCATCCGAATCAATGATCAGTACCGTATCTGTTTTATCTGGACTATAAACGGTCCAGATAATGTTGAAGTCGTTGATTATCATTCCAGTTAAAAAAGGAGTATAAACATGGTTCGCACACCCACCCATAGAAGACCCACCCATCCGGGTGAAATGCTGAACGAGGAATTTTTGAAGCCGATGGGCATCACACAGAGTCAACTCGCTGATGCGATTGGGGTTCCTTACCAGCGAATTAATGAAATTGTCAACCGTCGCCGGGGGATTACCCCTAGCACCGCTTTAAGACTTGCTAAATACTTCCAAGTCTCTCCTGATTTTTGGTTGAATCTTCAAACCCGATTGGATTTGTTTGACACTAAACAGAAAGAGGGGGAACAAATCGAGAAAATTCTTCCGCCCGCTACAAGAGTAATTACAAGCAAGCCTATTGGAGTCGGATAAAACGAAAAACTTGTATCGCATCTCAAAGAGAAGCTTCACTCAGTTGAGAATGCTTTGGGTTCTTAACAATTCTTAATGTTTCGATAATAAACCTTTTCGCAAGATGAACAGTAACCTTGTACCACTTAACTCCAAAGTTTCTCACTTAACCCTGGTTCCCCCTAACACCGATTGGGAGAGGGTTTTAGGTGATTGGTTGAATACTAAGCGAAGCAATCACACGCGGCGTGTGTACCAAAAAGATATTGATAATTTTCTCGCTGATCTGGGTACGGAATTGGGAAAATTCCTATCACTTGATCGCCATGGTGCTTATGCCCTAGTTTCCCGCTATAAAGGGGATTTACTCCAAAAGGGGTTAAAATCAGCAACGATTAACCGACGGTTAGCCGCTATCAAGTCATTAGTCTGTTTTGCTTATAATTGCGGTCACTGTGAATTTATGTTAGAAGCGGTCAAGGGTGAGAAGCTGTCAGCTTATAGAGATACTTCCGGGGTTGACCCGGAGACATTCAAGCGAGTGCTAGGGGGGATTGACCGGGGAACATTAAAAGGTATCCGTGATTATGCCCTCTTGATGCTTCTTTGGAGTAATGCCCTAAGACGGTCCGAAGTGTCAAAAGCCAATATCGCTGACTTTGACCCGGTAGCTAAAACCCTGAGAATTTACGGTAAGGGTAGGGGGAATCAATCAGAGATTGTCTCTCTTGGCAGTGGCACGGTCACGGCGATTGAGTCTTGGCTGTCAGCAAGGGGTGAGACTAACCCCGATAAGGCCCTGTTTTGTTCTGTGAATGCCGGATACCGGGACGGCCGCCTATGCACTCAAGCTATCTACAATATTGTTAAAGAACGCTGTCAGGATGCCGGCATAACTAAAACTATGTCACCCCATAGGGTACGCCATAGCAGTATCACCGCCGCGCTTGAGGCTACCGGGGGGGATGTTAGGAGGGTCCAGAAGTTATCGAGGCACTCTAGCTTGAATACCCTTTTAATTTATGACGATAACCGTAAAAATCATCAGGGAGAGGTGACAGATATTTTAGATAGTCTAATTTAACCCAAAAAAAGACGGGTTAACCCGTCTTTTTGTAGTTAATAATTTTAACTAACTAAAGCATCCAAGACCCCAACGATAAAACCAGAATAACTAGAGTATTTACTCGCTTCGATGCTTACGCTTTCTTGATATTTCTTGGGTAGTATATTGGCAAGATCGTGGACTAAAACCCGCTCCCAATCGCCAGATACAGCCTTTGATAGTTCGGTTAGGTTTTCCCAATCACTATCACTCAGCGTTAGGGTTTTGCCGAAAAGACAACCCTGATTATATGCTGTTTTGGTCATTTTTTATGCTTAATAATTGTGGCATGATCGCAATCAGTTAGCTCTCTGAGTGATTGCCTATCTTCTACCCAGCCAGACCCTAATTTTTTAATGACCCAATATTATCATAGTTTTGTTTGCCGTAAACAGAAAATCAGTTAGCGGTATGACACTTCTCAAAGTGTCCATCTTGGCTAGACAGTGACTATACAATTGGCTATCCTATGAATAGACAGATAGACAAAAAGGATAGACAACTATGGCACGCGATAAACTAATCACAATCAGGATCGAAGGGGACAAAAGACAAGCTTTTGGGGACTTGGCAAAATCCCACAACACTGATACGGCCTCACTTCTATATGATTTTATTAATCAATGCCTAGACGGTAGGATAGACATTAAGCTAGTCACGGGTAAGGGGAACCGGATAGACAAGATAGACAATCAGATAGACAGCAATCGGATAGACAAATTAGAGACGGATACTCAAAAGATAGACGAACGAGTAGGCAGTATAGCCAAAAAACTTAACGATTGGGTAGAGGCTTTTGATGATCGCCTAAATGATTGTGATCAAGGATTAACCAACAGAATGATCAGCTTGGAACACAGGCTAAATGCTCTCGCTTCTCAATTGGATAGTCAAAGAATAGACAGCGAGATAGACAGTATAGACACAGATAGTCAAAAGGATAGACAAGGGGAAAACCCCGATATGGGAACCGTTGCCACGGTTGAGACTGTTTATACCGTTGAGACTGCCATAAATACTGTAGAGGCTGTCACAGAAATAGATGAGTCTGTGGATGAATCAGGCAATTCCCCCCTTCCCAATCAGGAAAATGTAGAGACTGCTGATACTGTGGAACCAATCTCATTAATAGATGAACTGGTAACGGGATCGATCGGTCCCGTTCCGGGTGAAACTGACTCAATTGAATCAGTAACGGGTGAGGGTACAGTAAGCAACCGACAAGGCTTAACCAATGACCAATTAAGTAAAAAGATAGGCATACCAACCTCAACTATCGAAAAGTGGAAGGGGAAAATTCGCGAAGGGAAAGAAATCACGTCAACAAAATACCCTAAATTTTTTAAACAGTGGACACTTAATCTTGCTGATAGCCTTTGGTATGAAGTCTAATCACTTCGGTTCTTCGGTTTTTGTTATGCAATGGACGGGGGTTATAAGGGATGGAACCCTTATATAGAAAGGCATTTGGCGATTTTTGTCAATTATTTTTGATCTAGAGCGAACTAATCAATTAAGTCTCTTGCCAGATAAGGATTT
>NZ_JASJFF010000367.1:0-1198 GCF_030065435.1 Microcystis sp. M53603_WE2 | reverse complement strand
TGCTTTGACAACAGTTTGAGTTTTAACGGTAGCACACAAGCCAAAATTAGAGGCAATTAGCATCGATTCTAGAATTAGTCCTGCTAATTCTAACGATTCTCGTAAAGCGGCTGCTAATAGGGGCTGCAAGTTGTTGTCCACAGGTTCGTCAGGTAGAATAAAATCATCTGGCAGTTTTTCCCAGGTGATTATCGTTGATTTTGTCGGTAAATCAATAGCAGATGGTGTCATGTTTATCTCTTTTTCATTAAGAAAAGCCAAGAATACTTAAAAAAAGTCGGTTTTCCCTTAATCACCCTTGACAGAAATTTTTTAGCGTCAAGACAACATATTCTAACATTTCCCCCGTTAATCCGGGATAAATGCCCAGCCAAAAAACACTACTCATGATTTTATCGGCATTGCTTAAATCCCCAACAACTCGATAATTTAACCCCTTATAAAGAGGCTGTCGCAATAAATTTCCTCCAAATAATAGCCTTGTGCCGATGCGTTTTTCCTCCAAATGCTTAACCAAATCATTGCGGCTAAAAGGTGCATTTTCCTTAACAAAAATCGGAAACCCGAACCAACTCGGTTCAGAATCCGGGCTGGCTTCAGGCAGAATTAAAACATCTTGAAGCTCCTGTAACTTTTGATGCAAAAAGTCGAAATTTTCCAGGCGCTTTTTGATAAATCCTGGCAATTTATCCAGTTGCGCTACCCCGACGGCGGCTTGCATATCGGTCATCTTCAGGTTATAACCCACATGAGAATAGGTGTACTTATGGTCATAACCAAAGGGTAAATCTCCTAACTGCCAACCAAAGCGCTTATTACAGGTATTATCTACACCCGGAGGACACCAACAATCTCTGCCCCAGTCACGGAATGACTCGACAATCTTTTTCAAGCGGGTATCGCTGGTTAAAACCGCGCCCCCTTCTCCCATAGTCATGTGATGAGCGGGATAAAAGCTAACCGTTGCTAAATGCCCAAAGGTGCCGGTTTTTTGCCCTTTATAAAGACTTCCCACCGCATCACAGTTATCCTCAACTACCCAGAGGTCATGTTTTTCGGCAAAAGCCATCACCGCTTCTAAATTAAAGGGATTTCCCAAGGTATGAGCGATCATAATCGCTTTAGTCTTCTCTGACAAGGCCGATTCCAGCTGCTCGATGTCGAGGTCATAACCGGGTAATTTAACGTCTAAAAAGAC
>NZ_JASJFF010001181.1:0-7658 GCF_030065435.1 Microcystis sp. M53603_WE2 | reverse complement strand
TCCCCATAATATTTGCTGATCACCTCTGGTCCGACTAAGGCAATATAGTTAACACCGAGTTCTTCGGCCAAAGCACGGGCGGTCAGGGTTTTACCGGTTCCAGGGGGCCCGACTAAGAGAACGCCGCGAGTGGGTTCAAGTCCTAACTTGGCCAACAAGTCAGGGCGTTTCAGAGGAATGGCAATTAGTTCCTTGAGTTCTTTGATCACTTCCGTCAAGCCACCAACATCTTTCAGAGAAGCTGTGGTCGGTCCTTCGGGCGGTGTCACAGTGTCTTCAACCCCTGAATCAGTGGGAGATGACCGATTGCGATTAACCTCAAAATCATCCCCAGCAGAATTGCTCGGACGAGAAACTCCCCCTGAACGGGGAATACCGCCAGAACGGGGGATGTTACTCAAGGGACGAGAGTTAAACTGCACTTCGGTTTTAATTTCCCCTTTTTCCAGTTTTTCCTCTAAGGTTTTAGCCAGTTCGACTAATTGCTCAAAGCCTTTGAATAGTTCTACCATAAAATTTCTCCTGAGTCAAGTGAAAGATGGGGACTGCAGCAATTCTCATTTTAAGGTTTCATGACATTAAAACCCTGGCACCTAGAGGGGTTAATAATTCTTAACGAGTCTCTAGATCGCTGAAACAACGCAAAATCGTTTCAAAATGAGAATTGCCGTGGGGACTGGGTGATAGATGGGGTTGAGAAGTCCGACTTGAGCAGACTAATTACCTTTAAAATAACAGATCTGCCGCGCCTTTTACCCGGGCTAGAGGTTCTACTGACCGGGGTAAACTGGGTAAGCGGATCAAAGTTTGCTCTGGGAATAAATCCCAATCAATTTCCTCATTAGCATGATAACGATTCTGCACGACATAACGTTGATAGACTCCCATTTTTTTCAAAGATGCTGTCAATCGCAGTTGTTCGGCAACTATAGCATCTTGGGCTTGCAAAACTCCAATAAATTCTGTATGTTGGGGGTCTTTTAGTTTTTTCTGGGCAGACATCACTTGTTGTCTTAAGGTTCGCAATCGTCCCATTAAATCTACACGCCCTAAGACATTTTGATACTTCATCCAAAGCTTAAAAATCCAACTTAACCAATCTCCTAAAGCCGTTGGCATTTCCAAAAATCGCAGGAGATGACCGGTAGGAGCCGTATCTAAAATAATCAAATCTTGTTGTTTCTGGTCTAATAAATCCATCACTGTTACTAGGGATAACATTTCATCAATTCCTGGCAGAGATTGAGCTACAATTTGTCGCCAAGCTTCCGGAGTATAAGCTAGTTTGATGTTTCCTTCTTCCTTACCTTCACCACTAATCATTTCTGCCAGTTCCCATAAATAATCATCTCGAAATTTTTCTAAAATGATATTAGCATCAACTTCTTGACCACTTAAATTAGCAGTTAATTGTGTGGATTGATGTCCTAACTTTGTCCCAAAGGCATCTCCCAAAGAATGCGCTGGATCAATAGAAATAATTCTAATTTTTTGATCGGGATGACGATTAGCTAACGCCCAACCAATGGCCGCAGCAACGGTGGTTTTTCCCACTCCCCCCTTGCCACCAATGATAATGAGTTGGCGTTTGTCGTCAATAAAATCACTAAAACTCGGCAGAATTTTTTGCGGCCATTGAATAGTAGGCGGGGGAGTAAATTCTACTTTTTCGATGATTTTAATTTGACTCATGATCTGATCTAATGCTTCACCTCCTAGGGGTTCTTTTGATTGTTGGGGCAGGGTGAAAATTGTCTCTTGACCTGGAATTTTTAGGAATTTATCCAGGAGTTGCTGTTGCTCACTATAGCGATCTAAATTTTGATTAGGATCCGTTAGAATGCGATTAATAAATAAGCTGCCGCAGGGAATATTTAAGTGATGCAAACTATTGAGTAATCGTTCGGTTTCTAATAAACTCATCGGTTCGGCAATTGCCACAATTAAACAAAGGGTAAAATCCCGATCTTGTAGGATTCGTTTGCCTTCGGTTAATTCTGCTTGTGTTTTGACTAAAAAGTCATCCACATCATCGGCATTGTAGGTTTTTGAAAAAGTTTGCGAAATAACACGATGTTTTTCTTGAAACAACTCTAAAGAATTTAAAATAATCTCTAAAAAGTCTTTAATTCCCAATAAATTCAAGGTATGACCAGAGGGAGCCATATCAACAACAATTCGATCTACAACATTGTCAATAAGTAATCGTTGAATTTCTAATAGACCCATAATTTCATCTAAACCTGGCCAGTCTAAATCCCAAACAGGAGTTAAATCTTCTCCTTCAACAAAACTGCCCCGTTCTACTAAAAGTTCTAAAAATTTTCCGTATTTTTCTTTAAATTCTAAGAGCAATTTTTCCGCATCTAATGCCCTAACTTTTAAGTTGGGTAAGTCTTTTACAGGTGATGCTTGATCGCTAACTTCTGTTTGCAATACATCCCCTAAAGAATGAGCAGGATCGGTTGAGATTAACAGGATTTGTTCCTCGGGAAATAATTTAGCCCAACGGCGAGCAAATCCACAGGAAAGGGTGGTTTTTCCCACTCCTCCTTTGCCACTAAACATAACTAAATGTCGAGTGTCATAACGACTTAGAGAGTTATTTACCAAGTTAAAGTTAGTCATAGAGAAATCAAGTTAAGTAAAGTGATAGGGGGGAGAAACTTGTCCTAATTGTAATTCCCAACGGGGGCAGGCTTTCTGCCAATGCAAGACTTGCTCGATTAGTAAAGGTTCTTCTTGAAGATTAACTAAAAGATAAATTCGTGATTCTGTCCCCGGAGCAGTAATAATCCTCGTTGATGGATAGCTTTGGGTGATTAAATTCACGAGATTTTGCCATTCTGAACCTTGCAAAGTATAAAAATCTTGTTGGGCTTCATAAAGCTGTTTTTTGGCTAAAAAATATTGTCTGCCCTTGCTTTCAGAAGAGAGTACAGGCTCCTCTGGCTTACGGGGAATACATTTTAAAAGATATTCTCCTTTTCCCTCAAGTTCTTCAATTTTTTCTTGATATTCTTGGCCATGAGAACAAAGATGAGTCAGTAAATTTTCTGTCTCTAAAAAAGATGTGCCAAAACGTAAGGGTAAAATAGTGGTTTGTTGAAATAATTCACAGATGACTCGATCATGACATAAAACCGATTGAATCAAGCGTTCATCATCATTTTGTAAAGTGTCTAAACCAACTTCGGGTTCGACTACGGCCGATAGCTCTCCACCAGTTATCAGTAACAATGGGTTAGCCATTCCAACGGGTAATTTTAGGCTTTCTATGGGGGTTTTCAAAAAAGCGTAAGTATATAGATTGTACAATTTCATAGGGTTGACCGAAAGAAAATTGACGATTTTTTACAAGTTTTTATATTGGGGCGTTGATATGCTAGAATATTCTAAGTTATTCAGGGATTGTTATGACAACCACTCGTCCACCCAGACCAATTAGATCTAAAATTAGCACCATGCCTCGGAAACAATCTGAAGCAGATCACCAACTTGAGCTTTATAAGTTAATTACTGAAAAACAACGTATCCAAGAAAAATTAGAAATGATGGAGCGGCAGATTCAGCAATTAAAAAATCGTCTCACGTTTGTGACAGAGCAAATTGAGACTACAGAACAAAGTATTCAAAATTTGCGTACAGCCAACCCTCCTAGTGTAGCTAAAAAACCTGATTCCCCCAAAACTGTTGCTCACTCCTCTAATAATTCCAGTAATTTCCAAACTTTTTACCTAGAATATTAAGGCTTAACCAAGGGCTAGTTCTGACCAAGCTTCAACGAGTTCTTGAGCTTGTCAAATCCGCCCTTACTAAGCTTACAATTTGTGATTTTGTTCATGATCTATGTGGTGGGAAAGATTGCAAGTTTAGAGAGAAGATTCAGATTCGTTTTCTGCCTCTTCTTCTTCTAAGGTTTGAATTTTTAATAAAAGTTCTTCTTCCTGAATTTCAAACTCCTCCTCAGAAATGTTGCCCATATCGTAAGATAGTTGTAAGGATAATAACAATTTGTGCAAATTTTCCGCCTCATCATATTCTATATCTGCACGCTCTTGAATTTTCTCCCCAATCCAGATCAGACCCCCAATAGGACCGGTAACAGGAAGAAATAAAAGATCGAGAAACATAACTAATACTCTCCTTAGACAAGTTGGGCAAAGGTATAGGGTGCGGTTAAATTGTTATAGCGAATTCTTAGGCGATCACCAAACTGCTGATCGATCGCTTCAACGTTTTGGCTAAATTCCGGCTCTTGCTCCCAGGGAATTAAATAAGCTGCATTGTAAATCATGTCATCCGTCATCGGATCGCTTTCAATCACCTCTTGGGCGCGATGATTTAATTGGTCTCTAAAGACTTGAATAATGTCTTGTTTCCGTTGCAATACAGTGGCTTCAATGAGTTGACCTATATGAATAATTTCTTCCATATTTAAGTTTTTCCCCATCATCGCATCCCGTTCTTGCTTTAACTTCGGATTAGACTCCAAAGCCGCTTGTAATTCCCACTGATTATCCCAAAAAATCTTAATGCTAACCTCTCGTTGGCCTGACAGTTTAGCAAATAATTCTTTCAGTTGGGTTTTATAGGGACTAATTAATTGTTCGGTGACGGATTCCCAGGTTTTGATAACTAAGCCAAACCGCAGGGGCAACAACGTTGTAAACCCTGCTTCCATGACAGTTTCTAATACTTTTTCATGGCAAATTAAATAGCGACGGGATGCCAAATACTTCTCTTTATGAGCAGCGGAGTAGAGAAAACTAAAACCCTCAATCATCTCACTGTGAACTGGCTCATTATCAATCCCTTGCAAAACGAGTCCGTCAGGAACTGGTTCGGGAAATATTCCATATAAATAAAGACCCACTGTCATCAGTATTCTCCCAAATTAAACCGGCTGAGAAGTTAAAACCAAACGAAGCTTTAGATGAATTAAATCTAGTTGAGCTAAACCCAGATCAACATTTCCTTCCACAACAACCCCTGTATTGAGGAGTCGATCCACTAATTCTAACACAGAAGGCTTAATACCCTCCTCTCCCGGGTAATAACTCCCTGCTTCCGGTAAAAGAGTTCCAAACTCTCCTAGGTGGACATTTAACTCTTCTGGCTCAACCTCAAAAATTTCACACAAATAGAGAATTTGTTCTTGCAATTTTTGGATACTTTCTGCGGCTCTATCTAAATCAGACTCACTGAGAACCCCTTTTTCCATCCGGCGAATGATTTGGGCTTCGAGCAATTGGCGTACCAGTTCCACGACAGTTAACAGTAAAGGGGCTAAACCAGCTTGGCTATTACTTTCTGGACGGGTCAGCAAGGCTTGATTATCAGAATCGTAAGGTGTGCAAGCAAGTGTCATGGTTGGAGTTGGTAAATGAGCAGTTTTTGACGGTGAGTCTCTAGTGGGAGGCTTGGCCAAGAAATTTTATCTGAGGGAAAAAATGATGTAATTAAACAATTTCAACCTTCCCCTGCCCTGTGAAGATTCCAGGGACGAATTTCTCCGACAGGAGGAATGTGCTTGATTATTTTAACTGGTATCATGGCCCTCGATTGCCCCCGATTAGGGTAGGGATTTTAAGGCTTAAAGTTTAGCTGCCGGGGTTTCTGTTAATAAGGCTTGGGATTGGCTATAGAGATAGGAGTCGCTTGCCCACCCATTAATTGCCATCTCCCTTGCTCTATCAACAGAGGCAATCGTTAACTGCTGTAAACTTCTTGACCGTTTGAGGATTCAATTGAGGAATTTCAATATATACGAGGAATGTGCTTGATCGTTGGGACTGCCATCACGTCTCTCCACTACACTCCATTTGGTTAAGGATTTTAAGGTTTGAAGTCGGCGTGAAAGTTCCAGGTTTTCTGCGAATAAAGCTTGGCCTTGGCTAGGGAGGTAGGGATAACCTTGCAAGCTGTTAATCGCAGTTTCCCTGGCCTTATCCAGGGGGGCAATCGTCTCGTGTAAATTTCCTAACCTTTGAGGATTCAGGTGAGGAATTTCACGCATCTGAGGAATGTGCTTCATCGTTCGGACTGGTATCATGGCTCTCTATTGCACTCAATTGGCTTAAGGATTTTAGGGTTTCAAGCTCAGTTTCCAGGGTTTGGAGTCGGAGCGAAAGTTCCCGATTTTCTGCTAGTAAAGCTTGGGATTGGCTATGGAGGTAGGGGTCTCCTTCCCACCAGTTGATCCCCATTTCCCTGGCTTTATCAACAGAGGCAATTAACAAACGAATGCGGATATTTATAAGTTCAGTGGAGGCGATCGAAACGGAAATATCGCCGGCAATCACAATTCCTTTATCTAAAACTCGTTCGAGTATATCCGCTAAACTCGAACCTTGAGTTGCTGTTTTTAGGGAGTTGTTTGACTGGTTTTTGAGCGAGCCAGCAAAAGTGGAAGAAGTCACGGTTGGTTTCACTCAATAAGAGTATAAAATTAGTCTTTTCGCTGGGGCAAGTTGCCTCGCAGTAAAGATTGAATGGCTTTTAACGACTGATTTCCTGTCGAAGGCTCAGGAGTTGACGCTTGGGCATCGGAAGGCTCCTCTTCCTCTAGAAAGGATAAGGATTCTAACGGATTGTCCTCGAGGATTTCCCATAAAATCGCTCTTGACTTATCAACAGATAAATTTGTGCGTGACAAAAGAACATCGGCGCAGATATCACGGAAGTCCGAGTCAGCGGAGTTGGCCGCAATATCGTGAGAGGCGCAGACTTTAGCAATCATTAAACAGGAGCGCAAACCCGACGTTTTTTCAGTCGCAGTTTTCACACGAAAGGTTTTGACGAGGTTGACAATAAATAAAGCATCTTCTCGACCAATCCCCGTTTTTTGAGCAAGAATTTCTGTCTGAGTTAGTTGGTCTGGTTCAGGCATATTGATAGTTACCAACCGATCCATTAAAGCATCTTGGGTGGCATGAACCCCACAGTATTCTTCTGGGTTGGAGGTGAAAATTGCCCGAAACTGAGAATTGACTTGTAGGTAATCGGGTTGATGGCTAGTGGGCGGCAGGGTGAGAATTTTTTCTTCCAAGGCAGAGAGTAAAACGTTGTTGACCTCAGGTCGAGAACGATTGAACTCATCATAAACTAGGGTAAACCCCTCGCGACAGGCCATTGTTAAGCGAGAATCCACCCAATTGTGTTTTAGCTCGTCTTCAACTTTGAGAACGCTGTGGATATAGTTATCCATCAGTTTTTTATGGGTGTAGCCAGACTGACTACCAATTAAATCGGAACTGGTAAAGTCATCATCGCCAAAGATTAGCATCACAGGTCTGGCTAAACAATTGGCCAAGTGCATTGCCAAGGTGGTTTTTCCCGTTCCTGCTGGGCCACATAGATGAATGGAAAAACCAGAGTTTAGATAACGTAAGGCGCGGGTGGCAATTTGATCAATCGAAGGCGTAACAACAAATTGACCGGGGCGGAGGCTGAGGACGGCTCTTCTTGTTTGAGTTTCAGTAACTGTCATAGTTGAAATCTAGTAAATACCATTGATAATCCCCGCCTGAAGCGTACGGGTATTCTTGAGCTAACAACTGCTGGTTCAGGTTTCCCCTTAATAACCGAGTAGGCGAGGACGCTTGTGTTACCCGAATTTTACGGCAAGTTTAATCGTCTTTGGCTTTTAAGGCTTA
>NZ_JASJFF010000985.1:0-1549 GCF_030065435.1 Microcystis sp. M53603_WE2 | reverse complement strand
GAGAAGCGGATAATCCTAGTGATGCCAGTTTTGGCAACAATTCTGACACTTTTTCATCGGGAATATCGGGTAATATAACAGTCTGCCAAGGGGTTAATCGTAACTGACCACTGCCAAAAGTTTCTGATAGTGCCGCTAATCCCCATAGTTGATTAGCCGTCAATTGTCCTAATCTTAATGATAGACCAATATAAGACAATCCGGGTTGCTTTTGAGGATGAATTCCTAGATGAAAATAGGGTTGAGTAGAATGGGCAGCCTGCTGGTATTCTTGCCCTTTTATTATGCCGGTAGAAGTCCGATGTAATTGGGAGTTAACTTGTTCGAGATATTTGGCCAATCCCCAATCTTTGAGCAGGTGTTTCATCCGAGGTTTTTTACCCTTGATATTGGGGGTTTGTTGAACATAATCGACATAAACCTTTACTAGAGCTTTGACCACAGCTAAACAGTTTTCTGGCTCAATTAATAAGTCCGTGTCATAGAATTGTTTATCTCCTCCGAGGGCTAATCGAAAGCAAACAAGAGAAGTTAAATTTGTCGGATTATTGACGGTAATTGCCGATAGCTGAATCTCGTTATAGCGGTGTTGCCAGGCCATAGTTGAACCAGTGCCAATTCCCACTGCACCACCGCCATCGATGCCGATACTAAATTTAGGACTTAGTTGGGCAATTGATGGATAATTTTGGATAAAATTATCTAATTCTTGGACTAATGGACGAGTATCGATCGATTCTTGACAGTCAATTCCAGCCGTGGGACTAGACATTATATTACGCAGATGATCGATACTGGGATTATGGGCAGCTAACCCTAATTTTTGCAGGGTTTGAAATTCTTCTAAACTGGGGGATTTTTGCAGTCCGCGAATTTGCAGATTTGCCCGATTGGTAACTTGTATTG
This sequence comes from Microcystis sp. M53603_WE2, assembly GCF_030065435.1. Taxonomy (NCBI): domain Bacteria; kingdom Bacillati; phylum Cyanobacteriota; class Cyanophyceae; order Chroococcales; family Microcystaceae; genus Microcystis; species Microcystis sp. M53603_WE2. The sequence continues at coordinate 643 of NZ_JASJFF010000985.1, read as the reverse complement.
TCGTCTGCCATTGTTCGAGCCAAGTGGCGATCGCTTTTCCCTGTGGAGAATTGAGCCATCCACCGGGGGTGCGGAGACGAATTAAAAACCCATCCTGGGCAGCAGTTCCATAAAATAAACCGGGACAAGCATTTGCTTCAACTAACCAATTCACCGTTGTTTGTTCTCCATGCGACGCAGAGAAGTAGTTAGAAAATTATTTGTCTATCTACCGATTAAAAACTTGTAATTGGCATTCTGACTCGCAAGGAAAAAGGGAAGATGTACTCTTTTTACTTTTTACTTGATTACAGCTGCGGCACAGTACCAGAATTGCACTGGACTTTCCCAAAGACAAGCTTAAATATTATACCACGTTTTCGGTTGAAACTCAGTATCGTTAAGAATCGCTACATTTTCACCCCTTTGTGCCAAGACAAATAAACCTTGACGATAAGCATATTTATCCGCTCCTTCTTCGATTTCAATGCCGGCTACTGCCCCATATAATTGTTTGTGGTTATATTCTGGGAAAAATTGCCTAAATTCGGTTAGATTCTTGATTAATTCTTTGACATCATCTACACTTAAACTACTTTTGACTTCCACTACTAGCACATGATTTTCATTAGTTACTAACACATCAATTTCTAAGGTTTTACCG
>NZ_JASJFF010001307.1:0-2025 GCF_030065435.1 Microcystis sp. M53603_WE2 | reverse complement strand
GGCCTTGGGGGCGCGACCCCGGGATTATTGGGCCTGGTATCGTCGCGGCGACGCTTTCCGGGATTGGGGCAATCCCCAAGAGGCTTTATTTAATTATCGTACCGCCCTCGATATCCGACCGCAAGATTACTGGTCCTGGTATCAACAGGGTGTGATCTTACAGGAATTACAGCGTTTACCAGAAGCGATCGCCTGTTATGAAGAATCGTTAAAAATCGATCAAGATGATCGCTATGCGTGGTATAATGCCGCCTGCTGTTATGCCGCCCTCGGTCAACAACAAAAAGCGATCGACTGTTTACGCGAAGCCATGGACATAGAACCGGATATATGTGGCGAATTAGCGCGTAATAACTTTGTTTTCGATGGTTTAAGGCAAAATGAAACCTTTAATGACCTCTTGAGTTGCTATTCCCCCAGCTAAAATCTTTTTGCATTACCTAGGGTTTGCTGAAAGGGTTTTTCGTGGGGTGTGTGGGATTTTAGGCATTTTCAGGAAAAAGTGCCTAAAAATTCCCCCCGATTGCTCAAATGGCTGGCAGTTTTTTGACGGCAAAAAAGCCTAAAGATATTATACTAAATCCGGTTATCAAAAACTGATTATTTATTCTCCCTATTGCCTATTGCCTATTGCCTTTTGCCTGTTCTCATACATAGCCCATACTCAACGGATTTAGTATTAGCCAACAAGGTTTTTAGATTCATTTAGCCGGTTTGGATTAGCTACAATTGCAATTAGAGAAAAATTATTGAGAATCTTATGCGAGAACTAGACAGAGACAAAACCATCGAACAACTGAACGAAATCATGGAATTTGAACTAGCGGGAGTTGTCCGTTACACCCACTATTCCCTGATGGTGACAGGTCCCCATCGCATCCCTATCGTCCAATTTTTCCAGACTCAGGCCACGGAGTCCCTCACCCACGCGCAACAAGTCGGGGAAATTCTCACCGGTTTAGAAGGTCATCCTAGCTTAAAAATTGCCCCCATCGAGGAAAGCTATGAACACAATATCAAAGCAATCTTGAGTGAGAGCCTCAATCATGAGAAAAAATCCCTTGATTTGTACAAAGCACTCCTAGAAACCGTCGAAGATGCCAGTATTTACCTAGAAGAATTCGCTCGCGGTATGATCGGACAAGAAGAATTACACAATCTGGAAATTCGCAAGATGCTGCGGGATTTTGCTTGAGCTAGGATCAAAGCTAGAGTTTATCCACTAGCTTATGAATCTTAGTTCCGCTTTACCCACTTTTATTATCACTCTCCGGGAAGGTTTCGAGGCCGCTTTAGTGGTGGGAATTGTCCTCGCTTGTTTACAAAAATCGGGTCGATCGCAACTTAACTCATGGGTGTATCGTGGTATTGGTGCGGGAGTGGTCGCTAGTGTTTTGGTCGGTATTTTGCTAGGGGGAATCCTTTTGCAAGTGGATGCTTCTCCTAGTCCATTCGTACCAATGCTCAAGGAATTACTGGCCGCCACTTTTGGACTGATTGCCGTTTTGATGTTGAGTTGGATGTTAATTTGGATGACTCAACAGGCCAAATCTTTGAAATCTGAGGTAGAAAGTGCGGTAAAAGCGGGTTTAAAATCGGAAAATGGGGCAGGAAAAGCGATTTTTCTGCTCGTTTTTATCGCTGTCTTGCGAGAGGGATTTGAAACTGTCCTCTTTATCCTGGCCCAATTCCAAAAAGATTGGCAGATCCAAACCTTCGGTGCGATAGCGGGGTTAAGTATGGCGACTTTGTTGGGAATTCTCCTATTTGCGGGGGGAGTAAAAATTAATATCCGTCTCTTTTTCCAAATTATGGGGACTTTCCTCCTCTTAATCGTTGCGGGATTACTCATCGGTGTTTTGAAACATATCGACGCAGGAATCAGTCTTTTAAGTGAAATTGACCCTTTTTATCGCCATTTCTGTCCTTCTCTCCCCTCCTCCTGTCTTCTCGGTTTTCAAGTTTGGGACGGTTCCCAAATTTTGAGCGATCGCACTTTCCCCGGACTCCTCCTCAAATCTCTGT
>NZ_JASJFF010000213.1:0-5460 GCF_030065435.1 Microcystis sp. M53603_WE2 | reverse complement strand
CTATAAGCATTGCCCAGATTATTTTGTGTCATTGCCCATTCAGAAGGAAAGCTATCACGAGTATATACTTCTAATGACTGGTTATAAGCAACAATAGCTAACTCTAAATTTTCTGCCTTTTCCCCTCTGATACGATCACTATAAGCATTGCCCAGATTATTTTGTGTCATTGCCCATTCAGAAGGAAAGCTATCACGAGTATATACTTCTAATGACTGGTTATAAGCAACAATAGCTAACTCTAAATTATCCGCTCTTTCCCCTCTGATGCGATTACTATAAGCAACCCCCAGATTATTTTGTGTCATTGCCCATTCAGAAGGAAAGCTCTCACGGGTATATACTTCTAAAGCAGAATTAAAACAAGAGATCGCCCTTTCTAAATTATCAGCTTTACTGCCTTGATTCTTGTCAAGATAAACATTACCTAAACTATTTTGAATTTTAGCCCATTTTTGAGAAAAATTTTGCTCAGAATAAACATTCAAAACCTGTTGATAAATTGTTTCTGCTTCCTCATATTTCTTTAATTTCTTATATACATAACCCAAGGTCTCAAGAGTGGCTACTTTTGTCGGTTCTAATGATGTTATTTGATTACTTAAATTCCAAGCTTCTAGCAAAGATTCTTCCGCTTTTTGTAACTCTCCTCTACGGTAATAAGCAACCCCTAATTGCTGTAAAGTTGTTATCATCATAGATATATTTTTTTCTGCTGAATACTCTGCAAATAATCTAGTTAATAGATCAATTCTTGCTTGAGTTTCTGATACTCCATCTCGTTCAAGAACCCGAGCAAAATTCACAAATTGACGATCAATATTTTTTTCTTCTGGTAGAGATTCAAACTTAAAAATACCTGATTTCCAAGCCCAAAAATCAGGGGCAAATCTAGCAAATCTAGTAATAGTATCGTTTTGTAAACAAAATAATATGGGATAAGGAACATCATAAGTAAAAGCGTCTCTAACAAAATTGAGATTTTGTAAAATAGGGGGATAATCCTTAAATCCGATAGAATTTTCTAATCCTTTGATAATTAACACTTGCTTTTTATCTTCTAAAGGGGGATTTTTAGATAAATAGTTTAAAATTTCATCTAATAAAAAACGCACCTGAGAATCATCTATATTTAAAACAATAAATTGTATATTTTGACATTGAGAATTATTCATTAAACTCTCAACTATCCAGTTAGCTTCCTCATTGCGGTTAACTTCAATAAAGCCAATAGTTAATCCTTCGGCAAAATCAATAAAAGTTAGTAACTCAGCTAATCTCTGCTGATTTTTTACTAAAAATAAACGATGATTAGAAATAGAGAAAGATTTAGTTTCTAACATTTTTTAATACCTTTTTAAAAGCTTGAATAGATTCAACAACTGGATTGATATAGTTCCATCTATCATTACCATTATATAGCGTTTCTGATTCACAAGAGGTACATTCCCGATCCTGAACAGCTTAATCAGCAAAGGTTTAAGTGTGCCGCACAGATGCGAGAACCGCTATATTCTAAGGCAGAAGTATTAAATAACATAAGTTGTCCAATTTGATTGTTATTAATTTCCTTGTTTAAATAGACATTTACTAAATGAGTATAATGCTCATCAGGAATGACTCTTTCAAAATCAAATTGTACTTGTTTAATGGCAGTTTGTACGTCTTCACTATCAATTTTAGAGCCGCCTTTTGCATTTGCTGAAGTAATAGCAGTTCTCATCATTTGCATTAGTTGTCTAACATGACCGCCACTAGCTTTAGCTAAACTTAATAAATCATCGTAATTAGCAAAAATATCCTGAACATTAACCCTAACTTCAATTAATTTAGCAACAGCTTTTAAGGCTTCTTCTTGATAGTCTAAATCGGGCTTATTTCTTTGTAAATTGTAGATATTGATCATCGGGACAATATTAGAGTTCTCGAAAAAATTATTGACTTTTTTAGCTGAATAGATTGTAGAAATTGGCACAGTATAAATAATATTGCATCCCAAGGCTTGTAACTGTGCTGCATAATCGAAAAATAAATGATCGCCTACTTCTGGTGTTACTCGATCTAAATTGTCGAATATTACTAAAAATCCTTGATATTGAGGAAATTTTTGCTGTAATTTTCTAAACCCATCATCTAGTAAAAAATTTACATCAGCTTGTAAGCGAGAAATATCTTGTTCCAAGGTTTGACGAATTGTTTTTTTACGTTTATCAGACCCTTTAATTTGTGCTAATAATTTCACTAATAATTTAGCTACAAAAGGAATAGGAAAGGGAGAGGAACTAACATCTAAAGTTCCCGACATACTCACAGACTTCTCAACGGTTTCCTCTGTTTCTTCTGTGATATCTTTAAACCAAGCTTCAAAATTACCCAGAAGTTCATCATCAAACTTAATTCCTCGTTGTCTGAGTTCATATTCAATTTGCTTAATTAATACTAAATATAAGTCTATATAACGCGCATCTTCAATGTCAATTTCCCGATCAGCTTCTAAATAAATAATAAAATATTTTTCTTGCCATCTTTCCTGAATTCGCCTTAATTCTGTGCTTTTTCCACAGCCACGATGACCTGTAAATAAAATTGTTGTAAATTTTTCAGGTTCTTGAAATTCAAGAATTGTATCAACTTGACCTATAGCTTTGGTATTGCGAACTTTTGATAAATCAACATAATATCGTTTCATAGCTTCACCCCTTAGAGGATCAAGATTACAAACTCGGTAAGCTTCTTTGAGATTTTTGGCAAGATTAGTTTTGGTCATAGTCATTGAACAATATTATCTGAATAATCATAATTAATTATATTATAGCTTTTCAAAAAATACAATCTCCCTAAATCCAGTATCAGGGGGAACGCATCTTATTTTTGAAAGGTAGGCTGGATAAGGGTTTTCGAGATCATGGTTGATTTTTTCTGAAACGCTGAAAGTCTTATTAGATAAGGAATCTAGAATTTAGATGCGTTTGCCCTAAATCCAGTATTGACCAGTCGAAGGGTGAGAAACTGCCCCAACTGTTGCGCTATATTCCGTAACCAAGCCGCAGGATTATTATTTCCTCGTTGTTCTAACAATGTTGCTTAGTTTTCCATCACCTGCAAGAATTGGGGATCAATCAATTCCTGATTTGCTTGCAGAATATTATTGAGTTCCTCATCATCAGTACAAGCGAGCAACTGTTCTATTAAATTAACATAAGCTTGGGTGCGTTGTTCATTCATTGTCTGTACTGTGATTGATGTGATTATGTGATGGACTGTGATTTTTTTTGAGAGAGACCAACCTTATGATTTAACGTGATACAATAAATATTCGTGATTGTCAAGGGGGGTCGCTGCCAAATTTGTTTGATATATTCCAAGTTTCTGCCTTAGAACATATCAAACAAATTACTTTTCTGCACAAATAACTGTCATTACAGCAACTTCTTTGTCCAATTGATCTCCTATTTCATCTTCAACAACGTCCAGATCGTAATCCATTTGTAATCCCAGCCAAAATCGCGGTGACATATCAAAATAACGAGCTAACCGAAGAGCTATATCCGCTGTGATAGGCTGCTTTCCGTGAACGATTTCGTTAATACATTGTTCAGGAACTCCAAGAGCCAGAGCTATTTGATTCTGACTAAGGTTCATTGGCTTGATAAATTCCTCTAAAAGAACCTCACCGGGATGAATTGGCATTAGTTTATCTTCATTCATTATTTTACCTCAATGATAATCAACGATTTCTACGTCTAGAGCATCACCGTTTTGCCAGACAAAGCAAATTCGCCATTGATCGTTAACCCGAATGCTATATTGACCTTCCCTGTCACCAACCAGACGTTCCAATCGATTTGCTGGTGGGACACGAAGATCTTGCAGGGTTTCCGCACGATTAAGCATCCGCAATTTTCGCAATGCCACTTGTTGGATATCTAATGGCAATTTACGCGAATGTTTACGTTCAAAAACTTTTTGAGCTTCTTTATCTTTAAAGTTTTGGATCACTCTCTAAACAATTTCTTATCCTACTTTTAAGTATATGACGTAAGGATGATCCGATGGCAGAACTGGTTGGGGAACAGGCCAGACAGGGACTTCTGCGAATGCGTCTGGGGCCAAGATGACGCGACGACAAATGAGCGCGGTAGCCTTCATGTTGGATATACTAACAACACCTTAGCCTATTGTCAATGTCCCCAACAGTTAAAAACACCTCATATTCTTCTATATTTCTCGCTTGAGGATTGAGATATTGCCCAAAGTTTTGTGTTAAATCAATCTGCATGGTTATTATTGTATCCTTATTATTCTAACCCTGTTGCATAGTTTTCCATCACCTGCAAAAATTGAGGGTCAATCAATTCCATATTAGCTTGCAGAATATTAGTTCGTTCCTCATCATCAGCACAAATGAGCAACTGTTCAATTAAATTAACATAAGCTTGGGCGTGTTGTTCATTCATTGTCTGTACTGTGATTGATCTGATTATGTGATGGACTGTGATTTTTTCGAGAGAACGACTCGATGATATTTAGATAAGCTTGGGTGCGTTTTTCGTCCATAACCTTAATCCGATGCTTTCACAAAAGTTTTTTAAATTCTTCAATAGACATTCCGGCACCTTTAATAATTGTTCCCATTGTATAAGCATTAATTGGATTAGCTCTGGGAATTGTTAAGATATGCTCTCCATCAGTCATTGTAATATGTTTACCCTGTCGAACAATCCTAAATCCTGCTTTTTCAAAGGCTTTAATGGCTCGTTGATGATTAATTCCGGGAAGACTAGGCATGATTTAATTCAACTTCCACATAACAAGATTCTACACCTTGATTCAATTCCTCGGCAACTTCTAAATAAGACACAATAGCATCTTGAATATTATTGAGAGCTTCTTCTTTTGTTGTACCTTGAGAAGCACAGCCGGGTAAACCGGGACACCAAACAGCATATCCTTCTTCTGTTTTCTTAAGACTGACTTTATACTGCATATTTTTATAATAATAATCGTTGTCAGTTATTATAGCACGGCCATCATTAATCTCTGCTTCTGCTTGTAATACTTCTAATAAAAACCCCTGATATTCCTCTATACTTCTCGCTTGAGGGTTGAGAAACTGCCCCAACTGTTGCGCTATGTTCCGTAACCAAGCAACAGGATTATTATTTCCTTGTTGTTCTAACCCTGTTGCATAGTTTTCCATCACCTGCAAAAATTCGGGATCAATCAATTCCTGATTAGCTTGCAGAATCTTATTGAGTTCCTCATCATCAGCAGAAGTGAGCAACTGTTCAATTAAATTAACATAAGCTTGGGCGCGTTGGGGAGCATCTCACCTTTGCAATAAGTAGAAATGCTTAATGAGATCAATAAAAAAGTTAAAAAAGGCAACCATTTAGATAAGCACAGCGATGACGAAGGACTTGCGGTACATTACAAGATTGCCAACTTGCACCAGTAATT
>NZ_JASJFF010000638.1:0-5692 GCF_030065435.1 Microcystis sp. M53603_WE2 | reverse complement strand
TATGTCTTGGGCGCTCTACTGGACTCATCGCTATCCAGAAATTAAAGCAAAAATTCTCCAAGAAATAGCCACTTTAGGAGATAATCCTAACCCCATTGATATAACTCGATTACCCTATCTTGCGGCAGTTTGTTCGGAAACTTTACGCATTCATCCCGTGGCAATGTTAACTTTTCCGCGAGCAGTGGAAGAACCGGTAGAACTAGATGGTTATCCTTTAGAAAAAGGGACAATTATTATGGGTTGTATTTATCTAGCTCACCACCGCGAGCAAACTTTCCCCGATTCCCATACTTTTAAACCAGAACGCTTTTTAGAAAAACAATTCACCCCCTACGAATATATGCCTTTTGGTGGTGGGGCGCGTCGTTGTATCGGGGAAGTTTTAGCTATCTACGAGATGAAAATCGCTATCGCCACAATTTTGGCTAATTATCAGTTAACTCTAGTTAATAATACCCCCGAAAAACCCAGTCGTCGCGGTGTCACCCTTGCTCCCTCGCGAGGAGTTCCCATGGTCTTAAAAGGACGACGGGAACCTCTGGTTACTGCCCCGATGCTCGCCGAAATTTCTTAAAAAAACTGACAAACTATTGTACAATCAGAGTTGTGGTATCCCATATCATAACTCTGCTTTTTTGTCAATAAAATTGGGGATAATTATGGTCTTAATTCGTTTAGCTAAATCCTGGCAAATTTCCGAAAATGAAGTTACTTCCGAAAGTGTTTATTTTAACCGTCGTCGCTTTTTACAGGGGTTAATCGGGGCAGGAATTGCGGGGAGTTCCCTATTATTAACTGCTTGTGGTAAATCCTCCTCCTCGGAAGCTTTAGAAAAAAGTTTACAATTACCTAAAATTGAAGGGTTCAGCAAGAATCCGCAGTTTTTAACGGTAAATCGCCCCATAGCTGCCGAAACTGTAGCGGGGAGATATAACAATTTTTATGAGTTCGGAGGGGGGAAAAATATCTGGTTAAAAGCGCAGAAATTACCGACGAATCCCTGGACGGTAGAAGTGGGAGGATTGGTAAAAAATCCCCAGACCTACGATATAGATACTATTAAAAAAACCTTTCCTCTCGAAGAAAGAATCTATCGTTTTCGTTGTGTGGAAGCTTGGTCAATGGTCTTACCTTGGCTGGGGTTTCCGATGAGTGCTTTAATTGCGGCAGTGGAACCAAAACCAGAAGCTAAATTCGTCCGTTTTACTTCCTTTTATAATCCAGAAATTACCCAGGGGCCAGGATTACATTTAGGAGCCTTACCATGGCCCTATACAGAAGGTTTAAGAATTGAAGAAATGGCCAACGAATTAGCTTTCTTTGCTGTGGGAATTTTCGGTCATGATTTACCGAAACAACAGGGCGCACCCTTGCGAATGGTTATTCCTTGGAAATACGGTTTTAAAGGAGCAAAATCGATAGTAAAAATTGAATTTACCGCCAAACAACCCGCCACCTACTGGAACACAATTGACGCTCACGAATACGATTTTGAGGCTAATGTCAACCCCAGTAAACCCCATCCCCGTTGGTCGCAAGCAACGGAGAAATTTATCGGCAGTAGAAGTGATTTATCTTGGGAAATTATCGAAACTCTGCCCTATAATGGCTACGGTGAATATGTGGCTAGTTTGTATAGTTAAGTTTTATGATTATCCCCGTTTTATTTAGTTTAAGTGAGTATTTATGGAAAATAAAACTCTGTACGAAGAAGACTTTTATCTCTGGATTAGAACTACTATTAATCAACTGCAAGCCAGACAGTTTGAGCGGGTAGATTTAGATAATTTACTGGAGGAATTAGCAAGTATGGGAAGGAGTGAAAAACGCAAAATCGAAAATCTTTTGATTCAATTGCTGGTACATTTGCTGAAACTAACCTACTGGACAGGAGAAAAAGCTAGAAATGAGGGTCACTGGAAAGGGGAAATTAGAAACTTTCGCCGACAAATAATCAAAGAAGTTAAAGATAGCCCTAGTCTCAAACCCTATCTTTTGGAAATCTTTGAGGAATGCTATCAATTTGCTAGAAAAGATGCTAGTGATCGCTCTCAATTACCCCTCGATACTTTCCCCGCTATTCCCCTTGGTTCCCTTGAACAAATTCTCGATGAAGATTGGTTTCCCAGTAATAACCATGAGTAATATCTAGAGGTCAATTATGGACAATAAAACCCTGTACGAACAAGACTTTTATCTCTGGATTAGAACTACTATTAATCAACTGCAAGCGAGACAGTTTGAGCGGGTAGATTTAGATAATTTACTGGAGGAATTAGCAAGTATGGGAAGGAGTGAAAAACGCAAAATCGAAAATCTTTTGATTCAATTGCTGGTACATTTGCTGAAACTAACTTACTGGACAGGAGAAAGAGCAAGAAATGAGGGTCACTGGAAAGGGGAAATTATCAACTTTCGCCGACAAATAATCGAAGAAATTAAAGATAGCCCTAGTTTAAAACCCTATATTCTCGAAATCTTTGAGGAATGCTATCAATTTGCTAGAAAAGAGGCTCAAGTTAGAACTCAATTACCCCTCGATACTTTCCCCGCTATTCCTCTTGGTTCCCTTGAACAAATTCTCGATGAAGATTGGTTTCCCACTAATAACCACGAGTAATATATAGAGGTAAATTATGGATAATAAAACCATGTACGAAGAAGACTTTTATCTCTGGATTAGAACTACTATTAATCAACTGCAAGCGAGACAGTTTGAGCGGGTAGATTTAGAGAATTTACTAGAGGAATTAGCAAGTATGGGAAGGAGTGAAAAGCGCACAATTAAAAGTCTGTTAACCCGATTATTAGAACATTTACTTAAGCTCAAATATTGGGCGGCAGAAAGAGAGAGAAACGAAGGTCACTGGAAGGGAGAGATTAGAACTTTTCGTCTCGATATATTAGATGAACTTAAAGATAGTCCTAGTCTGAAACCTTATCTTTTGGAAATTTTTGATGAATGTTATCTTTCAGCCCGAAAAAATGCCAGTGACCGCTCTCAATTACCCCTCGATACTTTCCCCGTTATTCCCATTGGTTCCCTTGAACAAATTCTCGATGAAGATTGGTTTCCTGCGGGCGATAATCTGGAAATATAGCCATCAGTTAGACTGCTCCATACTGCTCTAACAAAAAACAACTATCTCCCGATAGCGATCGCTAAAGGTCGAATAATTATAAATTTTTTTCAAGGGGTGCGGTCAGATCGAAGAATCATTGCTAGAATGAGCCTAATTGTCAGAAATTTAGTTAAACAAGGTTTTTGGCAATATGCTAATCTGGCTAACACGCTTTTGGGTGTGATATAGGGAAAAGTTCTGGCGATTGCGCCTAAATAGAGTGTTATACAGAAAGTTTCCGCATAATATGTAGTTAGGCAGACGCAATCCAATGTGTATCTTTTCTCACGACGTTCAACAGGTGTCCAACACGAAGATCTACGCTCGCCTGAATGGCGACCGTCAGCACTTAGTGTATGAGATGCGCCTAACGTCGGAATCCGACGTGGCGATGATCCTCCCGTTGCCAACTCAATTGCCGAGTACGGACCAAGTAAGTTTCGTAAACCTTTCTGGTTACGACGGCTTTTTTCGCGACATGGATCGATGCTTCCCGCAGCCGCTGGAAATGCGTAGCAAAGGCGTCGCTGTCGCGAGAGCGAGTCCTAGAAATCTCATGGTTCATCGAGTTGGCGCGTTTGACGCTTCGTTCGTACCCGCACTCGCGGATTTTCACAGACTTGATCTTCGATTTCGCCTTCCAGAGGATGTTTGGAAACAGCTGCCGCTTTACAGTGACTTTGGTTTTGCCGTCTTTCAGCTTCGATCTGGAGACATGCGGATCCATCCCATGGCATTGTCGTTTAGGACGCGGAATTCAACGGCCCTTTTCTTCCCGACTGCCCACGTCCATGATGGAAGCGTTCATCCCGTGGCGCAATTCGATCACTCCCTTTACGCACAGGCGGAGCGTCCCAATAACGTCGGAATCCGACGTGGCGATGATCCTCCCGTTGCCAACTCAATTGCCGAGTACGGACCAAGTAAGTTTCGTAAACCTTTCTGGTTACGACGGCTTTTTTCACGACATGGATCGATTTCTGAATGGGTGCACGGGTCAGTCCTGCCTTGCGACGTTATGAACTTCGGCAACTCTATCATGTCAGATAAGACGAAGGGTCTCGTTGATCCACTGACGCCTGTTGCCCGCTGCAAGTTGGCTGGCCCATTGCCAAACCGGGATACCTGGCTACCTGTGTAACCGCTGGCTAACCGATCGTTGCAGCTGCCGATGCCGCGAGCGTCACTTTGCTCCTAGACATGGCAGTGCGATGCCGAAGGCACTGCGTAGCAGTACGCAATCGCCGTAGGGTGCGTTCCCTAATGTGGCTCCTACTGCTCCAGCGATCGATTTTGGGGAACGCACCATGCCCATTGATTGAAGCTGTGGTCTAAATTTGATCGCCGATCTTGTAGTACGGGGCCTGGTGATACTGAATTGCCAGATATTGGAGTTCACTACTGGCTAGATGCAGGAACGAGGCTGAAATACATTTTGAAAGTCTGGGTTGAGGATTAAAGAGCTTGCGAATTAGTAGTCAGGGTGGGCGTTTGCTCACCTTGCTTTTTCATGCGGTAATATGGAATGAGATGGTGAAAGACTGAGACTATAGCTATGACGCTCGCATCTAATGGAAAAACTGATATCATTCGTACAGAGCGAGGACTGACGATCGCAGGAACCCGCATCACCCTCTACGATGTGATGGATTATGTGACTGCTCAATATCCACCTAAGTTCATTCAGGGATTATTTGATCTGACGGAAGAGCAAATTAACACTGCCCTGGCTTATATTGAGGCTCATCGTGCGGATGTAGAGGCTGAGTACCAGCAAGTTCTCAAAGAAGCTGAAGAACTCCGACAATATTATGAAGAGCAAAATCGTGAGCGAGTTGCCCGTATTGCTGCGCAACCACCTAAGCCAGGCTCCGAGGCTGCTTGGGAAAAGCTTCGAGTGGCTAAGGCAAAGCGTGAGTCGAAAGTATGATTTTTTTGATTGATCACAATCTCAAAGGTCATGCCTTGGTTTTCTTTGGTGCGATCGCAACTCAGGGCTGGCTTGATATCGTCCCGATGCAGTTCGTCACCTTTGCAGAGATGGATTTGTCGATCAACAGTGATGACAGGACGGTTTGGCGACTTGCTCAAGAGAATCAGATGATTTTGCTTACCGCTAATCGCAGTATGAAAGGGAAAGATTCGCTAGAGCAGGTCATGCGTGAAGAAAATACCTCAGAGTCATTGCCTGTGATCACCGTTAGCAATGCTGATCGGCTTTTGAATGATTCCGAATATCGAGGTCGGTGTGTTGAAAGTCTTGTTGAAATTGTGCTTGATATTGATACCTATCGAGGCGCAAGACGCATTTTTATTCCGTGACGCGCCGAATGCTAGAGCCGTTGAAGTCTATCTGTAGGGACACGGCATAACGGGGTCTTTATACTGAATCGGTTTTTAATAGCATGATTAACTGCCAATCCAACTTGAAAAACCCGCTCCCTTCTCCCCACTGCTGTAACAAAAAACAACTATCCCCCGATAGCGATCGCTAAAGGTCGAATAATTGTAAATTTTTGTCAATGGGTGCGGTCAGATCGAAGAATCATCGCTAGAATGAGCCTAAT